>NZ_JAOTJD010000018.1:0-87190 GCF_042714595.1 Phenylobacterium ferrooxidans
GCTTTGAACTCAACGCCAACTATCAGGGCATCTCGGGTTCGCCCGGCGACTACGAAGGCAGCATCGCCTACGGCTACAGGGGCGATCGCGCCAACCTGCTGCTGACTGCGGGCTATCGCCACCGGTCGGAAATGTCCGTGAAGGAACGCGACTGGGCCCTGCGTACGGGACCTGAAGGCTATCTCGAAAACCCGCTGGGCGGCTGGGCCGGCACCGGCAACCCCGGCCAGTATCAGACCGCCACCACCGCGCCTGTGGGTTCGCCCAATACCGGCTACAGCGCGGCCACCTTCGCCGGCTCGTTGCCGGACATCGGCTGCGGGGCCAATGGCGGCGCGCCCTACGTTCTGACCACCACCATCGTCAGCCCGACCTCGTGCAACTTCCAGTACACGGCCTTTGACAACCTGGTTGAAAATGAGGACCACTACCAGCTCTACGGCAAGCTGAACGTCGATATCACCGACAACATTCAAGGCAATGTCGAGGTCCTCTGGGCCTCGCACAACACCCCGCTGCAAAGCTGGGCGATCACCGGCCCGAACCAGTATCCCGCGCCGATCCTGGCCTCGGGCGCCTCGCCGGGCGGCGGGGTCTCCCCGATCCCGGCCGGCGGCACCGGTGAACAGTCACGCTTCTACATTCCGAACACCAACCCGGGTCTGATCGCCCTGCTCGGTCAGATCGCCTCGGCGAACTGCTCCGGGGCCGTGTTGCCCTACGGCGTGGACGCCACCACTTGCGCTCAGGGCCTCGCCACGGCGCAAAGCCAGGCCGCCAACGCCGCCCTCCATGGTGTGGCCAGCAGCCAGACGGCTTGGCGGCCGCTCGGCTTCGCGGGCAATCCGTACACGTCCGACCGTCACAGCCACTACTCGTACAAGATTGACACCCTCCGCATCGCGGGCGGGTTCAAGGGCAAGTTCGAGAATGGCATCGGTTGGGAGCTTGGCCTGACCTACCAGGAGCAAGACTTCAACTACAACCTGCAGGACACTTCGGTGAACCGCCTGCAGCTCGGCCTCCGCGGCTACGGCAGCCGGGCCGGCAACGCCGATCAGTGCACCGCGGCGGAAACGGCGAACTTCACCACCAACGCCGGTAACGCCGCCCTGGGCTGCTTCTACTTCAACCCCTTCACCAACGCGATCCAGCAGAGCCTCTCGAACGTCCCGGCCAATCCCTACTATGTGGGCTCAAGCTCGACGATTGCCGGCCTGAACGACGCCGTAGCCAACCGCGGCGCCGTCTTCGATTGGATGGAGGAGGAGCAGCGCAACGAGATTACCGACAAACTCTTCGTCGCCGACCTGATCTTCAACGGTGAGACCAACTTCAAGCTCTGGGGTTCGGATAACATCTCCTGGGCCGCTGGCGCACAGTTCCGCTATGACCGGCGCGTTCAGGATCCGGACGCTGTCTACGACGCCAACGCCACGCCCTGCGTGGACAGCCCGCCGTTCGGCGACGGTACGCCCTATTGCCCGACCACGGCGAACGGCCCGTTCCTGTTCAACGCCAACCTGCGCCCCTACGACGTTGATCGGAAGATCGGTTCGGGCTTCTTCGAAGTCCGCCTGCCGATCACCGACAGCCTCGAAGGCTCGCTGGCCGGCCGTTACGAGTCCTACCAAGGCCAGGGTGAGACCTTCAATCCGAAGGCCGCCCTGCGTTGGCAGGCTCTGGACTGGTTGGCCCTGCGCGGGTCGGTCAGCACCACCTATCGCGCCGCCGCCGCCACCATCACCACGACGAATTTTTCGCGTGGCCTGACCAATGCGAGCGGCACCTACCGGGCCAACGACCTCTACGGCAACCCGAACCTCGAGCCGGAGACGGCGCTCACCTACAGCGTCGGCGCCATGGTCAAGATCGGCGGCTTCAACGCCACGGTCGATTACTGGAACTTTGACTTCAAGGACCAGTTGACCTCCGAAGCCACCCTGGACCTGTTGAACCTGATGTTCCCCACCGGGGGACCCAACAAGTGCGGCAATGCCGCCCTGGCGGCCCGGTTCACGTTCGA
This sequence comes from Phenylobacterium ferrooxidans, assembly GCF_042714595.1. Taxonomy (NCBI): domain Bacteria; kingdom Pseudomonadati; phylum Pseudomonadota; class Alphaproteobacteria; order Caulobacterales; family Caulobacteraceae; genus Phenylobacterium; species Phenylobacterium ferrooxidans. The sequence continues at coordinate 2,027 of NZ_JAOTJD010000018.1, forward strand.
TCCGGCCGGCTGCGCGGGCGGGCGGCCCTCCGTGCTCTCCTATCGCACCCAGTATATCAATGGCGGCCAGGTGAAGACCGACGGGGTCGACTTCCAGGCCAATCTGCAGGTCGGCGAACTGTTCGGCGGCGACCTGAGCACCGGCTTCGACGGCACCTACCTGCTGAACTACGACGACACCGGCTACACCATTGAGGGTCTGCCCACCTCCGCCGCCGGCGTGATCAAGCGGGCGGGCACCTACCGGGCGTCGCTGTTCACCGGCTACAACCGTCTGAGGGCGAACGCCTACGTGAACTGGGCGGCCGGTGGTCAGAACCTGCGCTGGCAAGTCCGTCATGTCTCCTCGACGACCCAGATCGAACCCAACTCGATCAACATCGCCGCGGCGGTGAAGTCGACGACCAAGGTCGCCGAGTACTGGCAACACGACCTGACCTATCGCGCTGAGCTGCCCTGGGATACGGCCTTGACCCTCTCGGTCATGAACGTCCTTGACCAGGAGCCGCCTTTCGCAATCGGCACCCAGTACAACTACGACCCGGGCAGCGGAAACCCGCTCGGCCGCGTCTACACCATCGGCGTCAAGAAGCGCTTCTAGGATACCGACCGGGCCAAGAGCCCAGCGGACTACACCTCGCGCCGCCCCTTCACCGGGGCGGCGTTTTCTTTTCCTGCGCGGCAGGGGCACGGAGTGATTCGTGCGCACTTGAGCATCAGCCCCGGGCGGGCTCCGGGGCGTGCGCGCGCCCAGACGCTTCCCTCACGGCATGCCCCAAACACATCTCCACTAGCCGTGTCTTTCATGCAACGTCGGCCTCGCGCCAATGCCGCGCCGCACCCATCCATTATTGACGATTAGGTCAAAAATCACGGCGCACTCTCAGGTGGTATATCGCGGGTCTCCGACGTTTTCACTTGATGTTGCATAAGGAAAATCTGGAACCGGCGCCCTCATGAGGGGAGTTACGCACCATGTATCTCTATGCAAACAAAGGCTTCTGATCGTCGACAGCCTAGCAGTTAGTGTGCGCTGCAACACATAACGCCGTTCTGTTTCATCACCGAAAATTTCCTGGTGCTGCAGAGGGCGGCGCCGGATGATCTTTTCTTCACATGAGACAAAAGCGCCCAAGCCGAATTCAAGGGCGACACTCGAGGGGGAACAAATTGATGTTGAAGAGTAGATATTTCTGCGGCGGGTCCATCCTGGCCGTCGCCCTGGCCTTTGGAGCGGGTTCCGCTCTCGCCCAGGAAAGCACCGTCGTTGAAGAGGTCGTGGTCACCGGATCGTTCATCGCCGGAACGTCGGAAAAAGCGGCGCAGCCGGTTGACGTCATCGGAACCCAGGAACTTGCCAAGCAGGGCGCGCCCAGCGTCGTGCAGCTGGTCAAGACCCTGACCGCGGCCCAGTCCTCACTCGGTGAGAGCAACCGCTACAACGGCGGTGCGGGCACCGCCTCGATCAACCTGCGCGGCCTCGGCTCGTCCCGCACCCTGGTGCTGATGAACGGCCGGCGCCTGGCCGACACCACCGCCGCCGCCTTCCAAGGTGGTGGTCAGGATCTGAACTTCATGCCGACGGCCGCCATCGGCCGTATTGAAATTCTGAAGGACGGCGCGGCCGCCACCTACGGCTCTGACGCCGTGGCCGGCGTGGTGAACTTCATCACCCGCAAGGACCTCGACGGCTTCGAGGTGAACGGCAACTACGCCTTCATCCAGGACTCTGACGGCGGCGACTGGGACGCCAGCATCGCCTACGGGAAGGTCTTCGACAGCGGCAACCTCCTGCTGACCGCGGGCTACCGCGCGCGTGGCCGCCTCGACGCCCAGGATCGCGACTATGCGGTGCGTCCGTTTGAGTCGGTCTTCTACGGCGGCTGGTCGGGGTCGGCGAGCCCGGGCGTGTATACCAACGCTGCTGGCACGACCCCCATCTTCCGAGACAATGGCTGTAACGTCCTTGGTTCGCAGGAACTCTCGGGCACGCTGAAGCCCGTGACCTCCGGCGGCGCCCTTTGCCGCTACCAGTTCAGCAATTTCAACGATCTGGTGAACGAAGAGCATCACTATCAGCTCTACGGCGAGGTCAACTTCGACCTGAGCGACGACATCCGCTTCCACGGTGAAATCGCCTGGAATCGCAATGCGGTGCCGGATCAGCGCCTCTCGCCCGCCAACCTCACCACCCAGTTCCCGACCGCCAACACATCTGGATCCACGGCGGCTCCCGGCTATAACAACCAGACACGCTTCTTCGTGCCGGCTTCCAACCCCGGTCTGATCGCCCTGCGCACGGCTTGCGCCGCTCCCCTGACAGCGGCGCAGTGCGCTGCAATGGCCGGCGGCGTCGCCACCAGCCAGACGTCTTGGCGCCTGATCGGTGTCGAGGGCCATCCGCTGAATTCGGACGGCGCCGACTACCAGCAGATCGAGCAGACCCAGTACCGGGTTTCCGCCGGGTTCAACGGCAGGTTCAACGGCGGCCTCCTCGATGGCATGGGTTGGGACACCGCCCTGACCTTCATGGAAAACAAGAGCGACGTCACCACCAACGACTTGCTGGTGAACCGCATTCAGCGGGCCTTCAACGGCCTGGGTGGTGCGGGCTGCAACTACAACACCGGCACACCGGGCGTCGGGGCCTGTAAGTACCTCAACCCCTTCTCCAATGGCATCGCCACCAGCGCCATCAATGGGAACACCAACCCCTTCTATAACGCCGCGGTCGCCAATGACCCGGCGATGAAGGCCTGGCTGTACGGCACCTATACCAATGTGGCGACCAACCAGATCCTTGTGTTCGATGCGGTGATCAACAAGGAAACCAGCATCGCGCTGGGCGGCGGCAACATCGCCTGGGCGGCGGGCGCGCAGTATCGCTACAACCGCAGCCTGGACGACTGGTCCAATCTGGGCGACGTGCAGGCCACGCCTTGCGTCGACTCCATCGACGGCCAGCAGGGCCAATGCGCCAACCCCACCGGTCCGTTCGTGTTCTTCGGAGCCCAAGCCGACGGTGACGTCGACCGCCGGGTCGGCGCGGTCTTCGCCGAGGTTAAGCTTCCGGTGCTCGAAAACCTCGAGATCAGCGGCGCCGTGCGCCACGAAGATTTCGGCGGCAATGTCGGTTCCACCACCAATCCGCGGATTTCGGGTCGCTGGCAGGCGACGGACTGGTTGGCCTTCCGCGGTTCGGCCGGCACGACCTTCCGCGCGCCAGGCGCAAATGCTCTGACGCCCGGCAGCAGCAAGGGTGTCCGCAATATCGCGGGTTCCTACCGCGCCGTCGTGACGGAGAACAACCCGTTCCTCGAGCCCGAGACCGCGACCACGGGTAACCTCGGAGCCATCGTCACGGCCGGTGGCTTCACCGCCTCGGTCGACTATTGGACCTTCGACTTCAAGAAGGAACTGATCACTGAGGATGCAGGCGGGTTGCTCGGCGCCCTCAACGCCACCAACTGCGCCAAGCCCGCCTTCGCGGCGCGCTTCGTGAATGTCGGCGGCGCTGCGATCTGCACGACCCAGGCCAATGTGCTGCAGGCGACGATCAAGATCGTCAACGGCCAGGACACCAAGACTTCCGGCTTCGACCTTCGCGCCCAGTATGACTTCAACAACTTCTTCGGAATGGAATTCTACGACACCCAGGTGACCGTGGGCGCCGAAGCCACTCTGACGAAGGAATACAAGCGCGGAGCCACCACCCTGCTTGAAGACAGCTCCGTGACCATCGCGCCGGCGATCGATCGCGCCGGCAAGCATGAGCTGATCGGGGAGTTCTATTCGTTCCCGAAGACCCGGGCCTCGGCCTTCATCAACGTCGCCGGGGACAAGTGGAACCTGCGCTACCAGCTGCTCTATCGTGAGGGCACGACCATCGCCGGCACTGTCTGTCCGGGTGATGCCGGAGCCGGCACGACCGCCGACTGCCGTTACAACTATGGCACCGGAACCTACCAGAGCGTCGGGAAGCTGGACGACTACTGGCAGCACGACCTGAACCTGCGGGTCGACCTGCCTTGGGAAACCACGGCGACCCTCAGTGTCCAGAACATCCTGGATACCGACCCGCCCTTCGCTCAGAGCTACTACAACTATGACGTCACCAACGGGAACCCGCTGGGCCGCGTCTTCAAGGTGGGTCTGAAGAAGACCTTCTAACGACAACACCGCGACCGGCGGCGGGCATCCGTCGCCGGACTTTCCCAAAGCAACTGAGGGGCGCCGTCCAACTGGGCGGCGCCTCTTCCTTGTCAGGGCTTCTCGCGAGATGGCAGGGCGGCGACCTCCTCGGGCGTCAGCTTGCGTATCCCGCGAACCTCGCAGCGCTGCTGGTGGCTTGGCCCGTAGCCTGACCGGTGGCCGGGAGCAGCAAGGCTCCGGCCGTTAGGGGGAGGGCAAGCGGCTTCATCGCGTCGATCCTTTGGCGAGCGTCCCTGGCGACTATCGCGGGACCCGGGAGACGGAATTGCGGCCGCGCCGCGCCGCGCGGAGAAGAAAGCGAGCCGGATCAACCAATTCTGAAACGCCCTTGGGCAGCGGCGACGGCGCGCCAAGGATCAGGGCCGCCACATGCTCGGCCAGCAGCGGCGCCAGGCAGAAGCCCCGCGAACCCAGGCCGCCCAACAGAAAGAGTCCATCCGCCGCGCCCGGCGCGCGGCCCGCAAGGGGAAGATGGTCAGCTGTGGTGGCGCGAACAGACGCGCGACCGTCCACCGGAAGGTCCGCGAGCCGCCGGGCGAGCTGGGGAAGGGCCGCCGCCAGAGTGGCGCGGTTTCGGTCGTGGTCGCCCGGGCGGACATCGGTCGCCGCATCGTCGCGGTCGTGGGTGGCGCCGAACAGCAGGCCGTTCCGGGTAGGCAGGATATAGCCGCCCCAGGCTGCGGCCTGAACGTCTCCAGGGGCCTCGATCCAACTGGCCTGACCCCGCACGGGGCGGATCCCCGGCTCTGGCCAAAGGGGCTGGTGGCCGGTCGCCAGGATCACCGCCTCGGCCTCGCAGATCGTCGCGCCGTCTGGGGCGACCAGCCGCCAGACGCCGTTCTGGCAGGTGACGCCAGCCACCATGGCCAGCCGGATCTCGCCGCACCAGTCGGCCAGGATGGCCGCTGGCGCAATGGACAGGGCGCCGGTCAGGTCCAGGGCCGCCGGGGCGGGCTCTCCGAGGGTCTGACTGACCTCGGCAGGCTCGCGCAGGACCAGGGCGCCGGGCTCGAAGATGTCGGCGGCGGCGATCTTCGCAAATCGGCCAAGGTCCCGCTCGTCGCCGACCAACTGCAGCACGCCGCGCGACAGGATGGCGTCCGGCGTGTCTTCATAGAGCCGCAGGGCGCGGTCATAGGCTTGGGCGAAGAGGGCGGCCAGAGGCCCGAGACCGGCGTCGAGGCGCGGGGTCACCAGGGCGGCTGGATTGCCCGAGGCCCCGGCGCCCGGGGTTTCGGCCTCAATCAGCATGGGTTGGCAGCCCAGGGCGCGCAGGGCTCGCGCGGCGCCGGCGCCCGCGATACCGGCGCCGACGATCGCGACCCGGGGCGAAGACGTCGCGAGGCGAGCGCCGGGCAGGCTTGCCTCCAGCCGCTCCCGCTTGCGCCCATGGCCGGGGCGCTTTTCGACCGCGAACCCGGCCGCCTGCAGGCCGCGCCGAACCGCGCCGGCTACTGTGAAGGTGGCCGCCCGCGCCCCTGGGGCGGAGCGCTGGGCGACCAGCAGCATCAGGCCCTCGTCCCACATGCCGGGATTGAGGGCTGGCGAGAAGCCGTCGAGGAACCAGGCGTCGGCGCGGCCATCCCAGCCCTCGAGGGCCTCATGGGCGTCCATCACCGCAAGGTCCAGCGTGGCGGAGACTTCAGGTAGGTCGACCCGGTGCAGACCGCGGGCCTGGCCGGGCCAGCGGTCCGTCAGCAGGCGCGCGAGGTCAGAGAGTTCAGGCCAGGCCGACAGGGCCCGGCGGGCTTCGCCGACCTCCAAGGGGTGGGCCTCGATGGAGAAGATGTGCAGGTGAGCGCCAGGATCGCGGGTCGTGCGCCACAGGTCGAGCAAGGCCAGGATATTCAGGCCGGTTCCGAAGCCAAGTTCCGCTGCCACGAATCGCCCGCGCCCGGCCCAAGCGCCAGGCAGGCCGCAGCCGGCAAGGAAGACGGCCCGCGATTCGGCCAAGCCGTCCTCGGTGGAGAAGTAGACATCGCCGTAGAGCCGCGAGCGCGGCTGGCCGTCATCGGTCCAGACCAGGGGGGAAGGCGGAGTTGGATCGCTCATGGGACCGGCCAACGAAAAGGGCCGCCCCCAGAGGGGACGGCCCTTCGTAGACGCAGATGCGTCGTGAAGCTTATTGCTTCGCGGCTTCGGCGGCGGCGGCGGCCGGAGCAGCAGCTTCGGCGGCGGCCGGGGCGGCGGCCATCGCGGCGGCGTCAGCAGCGGCCGGGGCGGCGGCGGCGTCGGCGGCGGCGTCGGCAGCGGTGGCGGCGGCGTCGGTCGCGGTGGCGGCGGCGTCGGCGGCGGTGGCCGACGACTCGGCGGCGGTCGCTTCGGTCTTTTCAGCGGGCTTGGAGCAGGCGGCGGCCGAGAGAGCGGCGACGGCGACGGAAGCGACGAGCAGCTTGCGGAGAATGGTGGAGGTCATGTCCCAGATCCTTAGATTTGATGGTTGAAAGCACCCAAAGAGGCGCCCCCCTTCGGGAAGGCCCCAACAGATGGAATATGCCTGGGTTCGCGGTGAGGGCAAGGCTCAGCTTCACCGGAACTTGATCAGGCTATACAAAAGGGCCGCCCCGAGGGACGGCCCTTCGTAGAACGCGATGCGCTCGAAGCTTAGTGCTTCGCGGCTTCGGCGGCGGCAGCGGCCGGAGCAGCGGCTTCGGCGGCGGCCGGAGCAGCAGCGGCAGCGGCGGCGTCGGCGGCGGCCGGAGCAGCGGCGGCAGCGGCGGCGTCGGTCGAGGCGGCGGCGGCGTCGGTCGCGGCGGCGGCGGCGTCGGTCGCGGTGGCGGCGGCGTCGGTCGCTTCAGCAGCGGCGGCGTCGGCCTTTTCAGCGGGCTTGCCGCAGGCGGCGACGGAGATGGCGGCGACGGCGGCGCCGGCGACGAGGAGCTTGCGAAGGAGTTCGGAGGTCATGCTGGTCCCCTAGGAAACGGAGGTGAAGAAGCGCCCGACTCGCCCCCGGATGGGAACGCCGCAAGCGCAAGGCACGAATATGCCGTGGTTCGCCCCGAGGGCAAGGCTTTAATTCACGCTCTCGTGATCACTTTTCTCCAGCCAAGCCTCAACCCCTTTGAATTCCTCGATTTGGCGATCACGCCTCGCGTGAAGGCTTGGGTGTGGCCGGGCCGGTTTCAGCGGCTATATGGAGCGGTCGGAGGAGATGTCCCATGGATGTTGCGGTCGCGCGCGAACCTCGCGCGGTGCGGATCAACCTGCCCAGCCGGGGTGGGGAGATGTCGGCGCTGGAATTCGGTCCGGCCGGGCGGCCCGTCGATATCCTCTTCACCCACGCCAATGGCTTCAACGCCCGGGCCTATGCGAGCATCCTGGCTCCCCTCGCCGCGGACTTCCACGTCCTGGCCATTGATCAGCGCGGTCATGGCCGTTCCGGCTTGAAGCCGGAGATGGAGGGGCGGACGTCTTGGTACGGCCTGCGCGACGATCTGCTGGCGCTGCTCGAGGCGCTCGACCTCAGGAACGTGGTTCTGGGAGGGCACTCCATGGGGGGCACCGCCAGCATCCTGGCCAGCGCCGAGGCGGCCGGCCGGGTCAAGAGCCTCGTCATGTTCGACCCGGTGGTCCTCAGCCCCGAGGCCATCGCGGCCAATGCGGGGGGGGAGCCCATCGAATCGCCCCTGGTCCAGGGCGCCATGCGTCGCCGCGCGGTCTTTCCGAGCCACCAGGCGGTGGTCGAGGCCTATACTGGCCGCGGCGCCTTCAAGAGCTGGACGCCCGCCATGCTGGCCGACTACGTCGCCGATGGTTTCCGGGAGCGGCCTGACGGCCAGGTGGAGCTGACCTGCGCTCCGGAGTGGGAGGCTTCCAACTTCACGTCGCAGGCCCACGACACCTGGGACGCCTTCGCGCGCTCCACGGCGCCCATCACCATCTTCCGCGCCGAAAACGGCTCCACCTGCCGGGTCGAAGGCCATGAGGCGGAACTCGCCGCCTCGGGGCGGATCACACTGGAGACCGTGCCGGGTACGACCCACTTCCTGCCCATGGAGCGCCCGGACGTGGTGGCGCGCGCGCTCAGGACCGCGGCGTCAAAGCCCTAGGCCCGGGGTGAGCTGGTCGCGGTAGACCGCCTGGGCCGCCGGCGGGATATCGACCACCTTGCGGGCGTCGAGATCAAAGCTGATCACCACAGCTTCGGCGCTGGCCCAGGCCCGTCCGCTGACCGGGTCGACCATCCAGTGCATCACCCGGCGGGTGCGGGCCTCCACGGCGGCGAAGCCTGACCGCAGTTCGACGGAATCGCCGGCGCGCGGCCAGTCGAGGTGCAGCACCCGGTATTCCAGCACCGCTCCACCGATGTTCGGGGGCGGCTCACCCGAGACCGGTTCAGGCCCGGGCCGGGTCTCACCAAACAGCCTGTTCACGCCGTCCGACACTCGGCCGATGAACATCTCGCCACGCATGCGGCCGAACACATCGCACTCCGCCGGCGCGATCACCCCCATGCCGATGCGGGTCAGGTTCAGCTCCAGGGCCTTGGCGTGGCTGGCCATGGGTTGGACCGGCGCCAGGTCGAGACCGCGGGCCGCGGCGTAGGCGGGGATCTCGACCCGCAGCGCATCGGCGGCACGACGAATGCGGGCCGGCCACGGGAAGGCGCGCAGATCTGTGCTGGTGACATGGGAGACCACGACCTGGAAGGTGGCGGCCGGCTCTCCTGACAGGTGGCGGATCACCAGCAGCAGGCGGGCGTCGGTCTCCCCCATCTCCACCACCCCGCCGGTCATGATCAGCCCGGCGCCGGCGCGAGCCTCGCGCAGAAAACGGATATGCTGTTCGCGGACCACCAAGGTCGACTCCGCGCCGGCGGTGAAGGCCCGCGGCATGCCCAGCTGCGCCGCCAGGCCGGCGATCCCCTCGAAGGATTTGGCGACCCAGAACCGGACGTTCAGGTGCCCCATCTCGTCGCATTCCCAGGTGTTGACCCCGCCGCCCCAGACCTCGATCACGCGCCCATCCCTCGTTGCAGGCGGCGAACTTATGGGAGCTCACCTGTAACCGACAGGGGGCGGGCGTCGAATTCCTGCTCAAGCTCGTCCAGCGCGCCATCGCCGCCGTATCGTCATCGTGCGAAGCTGAAGGCCCCAGGGAAGACCGCCACATGCCGCCGCCGATGAAGGTTCTGGTCTATCGACACAGCGTGGTCACCCGCGTCACCCACTGGATCAACGCCATGGCGCTGATCCTTCTGTTGATGAGCGGCCTGCAGATCTTCAACGCCCACCCGGCCCTCTACTGGGGCCAGACATCGACCTTCGCCGATCCTTGGGTGTCCATGACCGCCGTCGACCGCGGTGAGCGGATGATCGGGGTGACCAAGGTAGGGCCGCTCACCCTGGAGACCACCGGCCTGTTTGGCTTCTCAGACGGCGAAAAGCGCGGGTTTCCGTCCTGGTCCACGGCGCCCGGCTATCGCGACCTAGCGGCGGGCCGACGCTGGCACTTCTTCTTCGCCTGGCTCCTGGTTCTCAACGGGCTGGTCTATCTCTCCACCAACAGCCTGAACGGCCACATCCGCCGTGACCTGCTGCCGACCCGGGACCAGCTGGCGCCGCGCCATCTCTTGCGGGAGATCCTCGACCACGCCCGCCTGCGGTTCGCCAAGGGCGATGAGGCCAGGCGCTACAACGCCCTGCAGAAGCTGGCCTATGGCGGGATGGTGCTGATCGTCCTGCCGCTGATGGTGCTGACCGGCCTGACCATGTCGCCGGCTGTGGACGCGGGGCAGCCGTGGCTGCCGGCGGTGTTCGGCGGGCGGCAGTCGGCCCGGACGATCCACTTCATCTGCGCAGGCCTGATCGTCGCCTTCGCCCTGGTCCACGTCGCCATGGTCCTGTTGTCCGGCGTCTGGAACAACCTGCGCTCCATGATCACCGGGCGCTACGCCATAGATGTCGAGGGAGACCCCCGATGAGCGCTGACACCCGTCGCGGCTGGCTCAAGGGCGCGGCCGCCGGCGCCGCGGGCCTCTGGCTGACCGCCTGCAACAAGGTCAATGACGACCCCCGTGTTCGGGCTACCCTGCGCAGCGCCGAGGGCCTGACGCTGCGCGCCCAGCGCCTGCTGATCAGCCGCAGCGCCCTGGCGCCGGAGTTCAGTGAGGCCGATATCAGCAGCGATTTCCGCGCCAACGGCTCGATCAGCCCTGGCGACCCGGAGTACCGCAAGCTGCTGTTGGACGGCTTTTCCGACTACAGGCTGGTGGTGGACGGCCTCGTGGACACGCCCCTGTCCCTGAACCTCGCCCAGGTCCGGGCGCTGACCTCCCGAACCCAGATCACCCGCCATGACTGCGTCGAGGGTTGGTCCAGCATCGGCAAGTGGAAGGGCGCGCGCCTGGGGCCTTTACTGGACCTGGCCGGCCTGAAGGAGGACGCGCGCTATATCGTCTTCCACTGCGCCGACAGCCTGGGCGGCGCGGGGCCGAACGGCCGCTACTATGAGAGCATCGACCTGATAGACGCCTATCATCCGCAGACGATCCTGGCCTACGAGATGAATGGGTCGGTCCTGCCGGTGGCCCACGGCGCGCCCCTGAGGCTGCGGGTCGAACGCCAGCTCGGCTACAAGCACGCCAAGTACGTCATGCGCGTCGAGGCCGTCGCCGACTTCGCCCATCTCGGGGCGGGCAAGGGCGGCTTCTGGGAAGACCGCGGCTACGAGTGGTACGCCGGAATCTGACCTGGCCCTACCAGGGGGTCTTGGCGGTCTGTTCGGCCTCGGCCTTGCACATGGCCGCGTCGGGTTTCGCGCCTGTCTTGCGGAGGGCCTCAAGCTCGGCGCGGACGCCCTCCAGGTCGGCGCGGAAGGCAGGGTCTCCGCGCCAGGTCGCCAGGATGGCGCCGGCATTGGTGCGCCCCGCCTCCACGGCGCTGACGCTGTGCACGCCACAGACCACCCGGCTCTCGCCGAAGGCGCGGCCGCGCATCAGGATCGGGGTCGCTTGGTCAGGCGCCAGTTCGGCCAGGAACATGGCCACGGCCCAGCCCCAGGTCGCATGGCCCGAGGGGTAGTCGGGGCTGGCGGCCAGGGATTCCGTCTTCGGCGCGCAGATATTGCCCTCGCCCGCGATCAGATAGGGCCGCTGGCGCTTGAACACATCCTTGACGCTGGAGACCTGCCGGCTGGCGTCGATCCCCATCCGGGTGAGCATGGACATCATTTTCGGCGTGGCGTCGGGAGACATCTGCACGCCCACGGCGCAACTGAAGGACGTCAGCATGTTGGCGGGCAGGGAAGGGACGTCGTTCTGGGCCAGCGACCATCGAGGGGAGCCCTCAAGGCTGCGGGTGGCCTTGAACACCGCCTGGTCCTCCGCCTCCCGGGCCGAGCCGGTGGCCGGGGCCGGAGGCAGGATCAGGGCCGCGGCCGGCCAGGTCTGGGCGTTGAGATAGCCGGTGGGCAGGCCCCGGGGCGGGGAGGGCGCCACGGCGGGCGCCGGCTGGGCCAGCGCGACGCTGGCGGCGGCCAGGACGCCCGTTAGGCTTAAACCGATCAGTGTACGGCGCATTTCCCGCTCCCTTGTTCTGTTGGGACATCATGCCCATGCGCACCGCCGACGCAACGCCGAAGCTGGCGGGCTTTCTGTGGTGGGATGGCGTCAGGTCCTGGGTTAGGGTCACCAGGAAATCCAAGGCAGACGAGTGGACCCGCTTCCGACCCCAGCTCCGCCCTCCGAGGTGGTCAGTCCGAGCCCCCCGAAGGCGCCGCGTCAGCTTGCCGTGATGCGCGCCCGCGCCGAACTGCTCCGCTGGCGGGTCGTGCCGCGCGTGCGCAAGCCTGGCCGGCGCAGGCTCAATCCCTGGCTGCCGCTTGTTCCGGTGCTGGTCCTGCTGTCGCCCGCCCTGCTGCTGCTTGCGGGGGTGGCCGTCTTCCTGCCCAGACCGTTCCGGATCCATCCCGCCACGGTGATGCTGAACCTCGGGCGCGTCATGATCGCCTTGAGCGGCGGTGACAGCGAGGCTCGTCCACCGCCCCGGATCGCCGACGACCGGTCCTGAGGTCAGGATCGCAAACCACGGCCGCCATCGCGCGGGCGATGGCGGCCGACCTGTCTGCTACTTCGCGATCTTCTGGAAAAGCTTCGCCCAGCGAGGCTTTTCGCGGGTCTTCCAGGCGCCCCGGTGCCAGGCGTCTGACGCGATCAGCGGCACCACGGTGCTGGCCTCGGCGAACACCATCTGTTCCCAGGTGACGTCGACCTTGCCCCAGGAGCAGGCCTCCTTCAGCGTCGAGGAGGAGCAGGCCCCGTCACGCACATCGGCCACCGTGATCTGGATAGCGTACTTGTGCATATCGACCTCGTGGCCGAGGATTTCGGCGCAGACCACGGTGTCCTGGGCGAAGTTCTTGGGAACCCCGCCGCCCACCATGAACAGGCCCGTCGTGCCCGCCGCGATCTTGACGTCGGTCAACTCGCGGAAGTCGGCGACGGAGTCGATGGTCAGGTAGGGCTTGCCCGCCTTCATGTTCTCCACCTGGTGCTTCACCAGGCCAAAGCCGGCCGAGGAGTCGGTGAAGGCCGGGCAGAAGATGGGGATGTCGAGCTCGTAGGCCGTCTCGATCAGCGAGCCCTGCTTCTTGGCGTTGCCGTCGGCCAGCCACTTGCCCATCTCCCAGATGAACTCACGGCTCGAATAGGGGCGCGGCTCCAGCATGTTGCAGAGCTGGAAGATGACGTCGTCGCAGTTCTGAAGCTCTTCCTCGTCGATATAGGTGTCGTAGATGCGGTCGATATAGAGGGCGCGCAGGTCGCGGTCGTCGACCGGGTCCTGGGGCTTGGACTGGTAGTGCTTGAAGCCCAGGGCCTCGAAGAAATCCATGTCCACGATCGAGGCGCCGGTGGAGACCACGCAGTCGATCAGGCCGAACTTCAGCATGTCGCGATAGATATGCATGCAGCCGCCGGCGCTGGTGGAGCCCGCCAGGGTGAGCCAGGTGGAGCAGGCCTTGTCTTCCAGGGCCATGGTCAGGATGTCGGCGGCGCGTGCGGTGTCGCGGCTGGTGAAGCTCATCTGCCGCATCGAGTCGATGATCGGACGGGCGTCGTACTGGTCGATGCTCACGTGCTCGACGGTGGTCGAGAGCAGCTCGGCCTTGCGGTTCGTGTTTTGAACGTCAGCGTTCATTCTCTTGATCCTCAGGAGTTTGAGCGCCCGTCCGTGGAAAAGGAGCCCAGCCGGGACGGAGCGACCGGCTGGACCATCAACAACTGAGCGGGCGGTTATTTCCGCCGACGCTTCTTCCCGCGCGCCCGTGACAGCTTCACGACGTTGTGGTTTTCCGTCTTCGGCACCGAGATCGAGCGCTTGGCCAGGCCGAACATGGAGGCCATGGGGGCGTCGTTGACCTCGATGGTCTCGGCGTCGCCGAACCCGTTGAAGCGGGTGTTCATCGCCACGCCATAGGCGCCCAGCATGCCGATCTCCACATAGTCGCCCTCACGGACGTCTTCGGGCAGCCAGAAGGGGCCGGGCATATGGTCGAGGCTGTCGCAGGTGGGACCCCAGAAGCGGTAGGGCTTCAGGGAGCCTTCGACCTCGCGGGCCTCGCCGTCCTCGTTGCGGATCAGCTTGACCGGGAAGGGCCACTTGGTGTGGGCGGCGTCGAACAGCGAGCCGTAGGAGCCGTCGTTGAGATAGAGCGCGTCGCCCTTGCGCAGTTCGACCTTGGTGAGGATCGAGGAGCCCTCGGCCACCAGGGCCCGGCCGGGTTCGCACCACAGCTCGGTGGTCTCGTGCACCATCATCTCGGCGAAGCCGCGGTCGATGGAGTCGATGTAGTCGGCCAGGGCCGGAGGCGCCATCCCGGGATAGATCGACGGGAAGCCGCCGCCCACGTCCACCACGTCGGCGAAGACGCCGGCGCGGACCAGGGCGCGGGACGCCTGGGTCATGGCCGCCTGGTAGGCGGTGGGACGCATGCACTGGCTGCCGACATGGAAGGAAACGCCCATCAGGTCCTGGGTCGCGCGGCGGGCGGCGAGCAGCAGGCCTGGCGCCTCGAAGGTGTCGACCCCGAACTTGCCCGACAGGGAATAGGCCGCGCCTTCGGCGGCGACGGCCAGGCGCACGATGAGGTTGAGGTCCTTGGCGCCGCCCGTGGCGTCAAGAATCTTGGCCAGCTCTTCGTGCGTATCCAGCGCGAAGGTGCGCACGCCGTGGTCGAAATAGGCCTGGGAGATCGCAGACCGGCTCTTCACCGGGTGCATGAAGGCCATGCGCGAGCCCGGCGCGAACTGGCTGACCAGTTCGATCTCCGGGATCGAAGCCACATCGAAGGAGGTCACCCCATTGGCCGCGAGGGTCTCGATGACCCACGGCGAAGGGTTGGCCTTTACGGCGTAGAAGACGTCGCCTCGGAAATTTTCCTGGAACCAGCGCGCCGCGACGGCCACCGCGTCAGGTCGCGCTATTGCGACAGGACGTTCCGGGGACCGCTGACGGACCAGGTCCAGGGGCGTTTGATACGTGTGCAATTCACGTAACCCCCAATGGATTGTTGAACCTAGCCGGCGTTAGCAGCGCTTTTGAGGACTTCGGGTCCGCCGGAGCGCGGTGAAATAAGGGCATATGACCCCTGTGTAAAGCGGTTTGATTCTGGCGCGGTGAATCGCGCGCAAACCCTGACCGGGCCAAGGCTTGCGAGGGGACCTTCGCGAAGAGATTTGTGACAGTCGCCGGGGAAGGAAATTGCGCGGTGCAGGGGCATTCGCGGACGTCTCGGGCTGACGGCGCCCCAGGGCGTAACGGACGCTAGACCGGACGGCGGGCGCCGTGTCATGAAGTCGTCGCGACGGTCGGCGATGACGCATCTCCGGCCCTTGCCCGCGCCGACCTGGAAAGCTTCTGCATTCATGCCTGACGCCGCCGTTCTGTCCGTACGGAACGCCTCGAAGAGCTTTGGCCCTCGCAAGGCCCTCGACGGCGTGTCCCTCGACGTTTCCCGTGGCGAAATGATCGCCCTCATCGGTCCGTCCGGTTCGGGAAAATCGACCCTCCTGCGCTCCATCAGCGGCCTGCAGGCCATCGACCAGGGAGCGGGCGTTATCGAGGCCTTCGGCGGCCCCGTGCAGGCCGGCGGCAAGATCAGCCGCAAGGTGCGCGAGACCCGCATCCGGGTCGGCTTCATTTTCCAGCAGTTCAACCTGGTGGGCCGCCTCACCCTCTTCACCAACGTGGCGCTCGGCTCTCTGGGCCGCATCCCCATGCTGCGGGGAACCCTCGGCGCCTGGCCTCAGGAGACCAAGGACGCGGTCATGGCCGCGCTCTCCCGCGTCGGCGTCGCCGAATATGCCGGCCAGCGCGCCAATACCCTGTCCGGCGGCCAGCAGCAGCGTGGCGCCATCGCGCGCGCCCTGGTGCAACAGGCCAAGATCATCCTGGCCGACGAGCCCGTCGCCTCCCTGGACCCGGTTTCGGCGCGCAAGGTCATGGAACTGCTGCGCGACCTGAACGCCACCGACGGTCTCACTGTCGTCGTGACCCTCCACCAGGTGGACTACGCCTTGCGCTACTGCCGGCGCGTCGTGGCCCTCAAGGCCGGCAAGGTGGTCTATGACGGTCCCATCGACGGCCTGGGCCGTGAACGGCTGATCGACATCTACGGTCCCGAATTCGAAGACGCCTTCTGGGAAGGAGCGCCGAAATGATCCGCCGCCACGTTCTGACGGCGCTGGCCGCCGTCCTGACCCTCGCCGCCTGCGGCCAGAAGCCCGCCGAGACCGCCGGCGCGCCCAAGGAGCTGACCTTCTCGATCCTGTCGGCCGAGAACCAGGCCTCGATGCAGCCCCTCTGGCAGCCCCTGCTCGATGACATGTCCGAGCAGGTCGGCGTCAAGGTGAAGCCCTATTTCGCCACCAACTACACTTCTCTGATCGAGGCCATGCGCTTCAACCAGGTGCAGGTGGGCTGGTTCTCCGCCCTTCCGGCCCTGGAGGCGACCCGTCGCGCCGACGGCGTGGTCCTGGGGCGTGTGGTCGACGCCGGCGGCGCCGACTCCTACACCTCGGTGCTGATCGTCAAGAAGGGGAGCGGCATCACCCTGGAGGACGTGCTGAAGTGCGACAAGCGTTACTCCTTCGGGATTGGCGACGCCAAGTCGACCTCGGGCACGCTCGCCCCCATGACCTATCTGTTCACCCCGCGCGGGATCGAGCCGGGCGCCTGCTTCAAGGGCGTCCGTTCGGCCAGCCACCAGACCAATGTCTTCTCCGTCGCCAACGGCGTGCTCGACGTGGCCACCAACAACTCCGTCGGTCTGGTGTTCGCGGCCCGCGAGAATCCCGAGGTCGCCGCCAATATCGAGGTGATCTGGAATTCTCCGCCGCTGCCGGAATCCTCCATCGTCGCGCGCAAGGATCTGGACCCGGCGATCCGGGAGAAGATTCGCCAGTTCTTCCTGACCTATGGGACGGGGACCGGGCCGCGCGCCGACAAGCAGCGCGAGGTGCTCAAGGGCCTGGCCTATGGCGGCTTCCGCCCGGCTGACAACACCTACCTGGACCCGATCCGCGAGATGGAGGCCTCCGAGGTCCTGGCCGACGCCAAGCGCGGCGGCGACGCCGCCAAGATCGCCAAGGCCCAGGCCGCCTTCGACGACATCCGCGCCAAGGCCGCCCAGCGGCGCGCGATCAATCCGGACGTCTGATGACCCTCACCGATCCGAAGATGGCGGGCGTGCCCCGTCCCCCGAGCCGAACCCTGGTTCAGCGGGCTCCCGACCTTCTGGTCTGGGGCGGGGTGATCCTGTTCCTGGCCATCAGCTTCGGACCGGTGGAGATCAGCCGCCTGCCCATGCTGTTCTCCAACTCGGAGAACATGCAGCAGTTCGGCCGCGAGCTGCTGCGTCCCGACTTCACCAACTGGAAGCTCTATGTCGCCCAGATGTGGCTGACAGTGCAGATCGCCCTGTGGGGCACCTGTCTGGCGGTGTTCCTGGCCATTCCCTTCGGCCTGGTCTGCGCGCGCAACATCTCCCCGATCTGGCTCCAGCAGCCCATGCGCCTGGCGATGAACCTGCTGCGTTCGGTGCCCGACCTGGTTCTGGGCCTGCTGTTTATCGTGGCCGTGGGTCTGGGCCCGTTCGCCGGGGTCATGGCCCTGGCGCTGAACACGGGCGGCGTCCTGGCCAAGCTGTTCTCCGAAGCTGTGGAATCCATCGACCGCGGCCCGGTGGAGGGCGTCCGCGCCACTGGCGCGACCCCGTTGCAGGAGGTGGTCTGGGGCGTCATTCCCCAGGTCGCGCCCCTGTGGAGCTCTTATGCGCTCTACCGGTTTGAATCGAACTCACGGTCGGCGACGGTCCTGGGTCTGATCGGGGCCGGTGGGATCGGCCAGACGCTCTTCGAATCCCTCAATGGATTCAACTATTCCCAGGTCGCGGCCATCGCCATCGTCATCGTCATAGCGGTCACCCTGATCGATATGCTCAGCCAGACGATCCGCGCGCGGCTTCTCTAGAACCTGCCGACAGTACCGGGTGAGTTCTAGCCGCCTGGGGTCGCCAAGGCGCCCGCCAGGATGGCGGTGACCTCGGAGGTCGCCCGCCCGTCCGCCTTTCGCTCGCTGTACCGGTCCACGAGGTAGTCCGAGCGGTCCCGGGTCAGCAGGGTGAACTTCATCAGTTCCTCCATCACGTCGACGACCCGGTCATAATAGGCCGAGGGTTTCATCCGCCCGGCGTCGTCGAACTCCTCATAGGCCTTCGCCACCGAGGACTGGTTGGGGATGGTGATCATGCGCATCCAGCGGCCCAGCAGGCGCAGGGTGTTCACCGCGTTGAATGACTGTGACCCCCCGCTGACCTGCATGACGGCCAAGGTCCGGCCCTGGGTCGGCCGCACGCTGCCGAGCTCCAGCGGAATCCAGTCAATCTGCGCCTTCATGATGCCGGTGATCGCGCCGTGCCGCTCGGGGCTGCACCAGACCTGGCCTTCGGACCAGAGCGACAGCGCCCGAAGCTCCTGCACCTTGGGGTGATCGGGGCCGACGGCGTCCGGCAGGGGCAGGTCCCGGGGATCGAAAATCCGGGTCTCCGCGCCGAGCCGTTGCAGGATGCGCGCGGCTTCCTCGGTCAGGAGGCGACTGAAGGACCGCTCCCTCAGGGATCCATACAGCAGCAGGATTCGTGGGGGATGGTTGGACACGGCGCCCGGCTCCAACCTTCCATGATCGGGACGGTCGAGAAACTGCGGCTGCAGGGCGGGCAAATCGGTCACGCTATGGGTCCTTGCTTGGGCGCCACGGCGGCCAGGTCTTCCAACCGTCGTATGTTTCAACTAAGTTGGAAATATGGAACTGAAACCCGCGACTGTAAGTCTCTCCGCCCTCGCCCACGAAGGACGGCTCTCGGTCTTCCGGATGCTGGTTCAGGCGGGTGATGCGGGCGTGGCGGCGGGGGACATCGCGCGGCGGATGGAGGTCTCGCCCAGCACCCTCTCGGCGAACCTGAACATCCTCAGCCATGCCGGGCTGATCGATTCCCGGCGCGATGGTCGATCCATCATCTACACCGCCAACTACGACAACATGCGCGGCCTGCTCGCCTTCCTCATGGAGGACTGCTGCGGCGGCGCGCCGGAAATCTGCGGGCCCCTGGCGAAGATCGCCAGCCAGAGCTGCGAGGCGGAGGGCCATGCCTGCTAGGGAGACGACGAATGGCTGAGCCGACGACTGACAAAGTGTACAACGTCCTCTTCCTCTGCACCGGAAATTCAGCGCGCTCGGTGATCGCCGAGGCTCTGATCAACAAGGAAGGCCAGGGCCGGTTCAAGGGCTACTCGGCTGGCTCCATGCCCAAGGGCCAGGTCAACCCGCACGCCTTGGCGCTTGTGATGGCGCTCGGGTTCAGCGCCGAGGATTTCCGCTCCAAGTCCTGGGACGAGTTCGCCAGGCCGGGCGCGCCGCCGCTGGATTTCGTGATCACCGTCTGTGACAACGCCGCCGGCGAGGTCTGTCCCGTCTGGCCGGGCCAGCCGATGACCGCCCACTGGGGTGTTCCCGACCCGGCGGCGGTCCAGGGTTCTCCCGCGGAGCAGGCCGCCGCCTTCGCGGAAGCCGCCAAGCAGCTGGGCGCCCGGATCCGGTTGTTCCTCACCCTGCCTCTGTCGACGATCGACGCCATGTCGTTGCAGAACGCGCTCAAGGAGATCGGCGCGACCGACGACCAGAAGAGGTCTGACCGTTGAGCCTTCCGACAACGCCGGCCCCGGTCGCATCCCCGGCCATGTCGCGGTTCGAGCGATATCTGACGGTCTGGGTCGCGCTGTGCATCGTCGTCGGCGTGGCCCTGGGCCATCTGTTCCCGCGCGCCTTCCAGACCATCGGAGCGGCCGAGGTGGCCAAGGTCAATCTGCCGGTGGCGGTGCTGATCTGGCTGATGATCATTCCGATGCTCATGAAGGTCGACTTCGCCGCCATGCGGCAGGTCGGGTCTCACTGGCGCGGGATCTCGGTCACCCTGTTCATCAACTGGGCGGTGAAGCCCTTCTCGATGGCGGCGCTGGCCGCCCTGTTCATTGGCGGGATCTTTCGCGCCTATCTGCCGGCCGCCGAGATCAACAGCTACATCGCGGGCCTGATCATCCTGGCCGCGGCGCCCTGCACGGCGATGGTGTTCGTCTGGAGCAACCTGTGTCGCGGCGAGCCGAACTTCACCCTGAGCCAGGTCGCGGTCAACGACGCCATCATGGTGGTGGCCTTCGCCCCGATCGTGGGGCTGCTTCTGGGGCTCTCGGCGATCACCGTGCCGCGGCAGACCCTGCTGATCTCGGTCGGCCTCTACATCGTTGTTCCGGTGATCCTGGCCCAGCTCTTCCGCTCGGTCCTCATGCGGGGCGGGGAGGCGCGCCTTAACCAGGCGCTTGGAAGAATCGGGCCGGTTTCATTGACCGCCCTGCTGGCGACCCTGGTTCTTCTGTTCGGCTTTCAGGGCGAGCAGATCGTCCGCCAGCCGCTCATCATCGCCATCCTGGCCGTCCCGATCCTGATCCAGGTCTATCTCAACTCGGGCCTGGCCTATTTGCTCAACCGCCTCAGTGGCGAGGCTCACTGCGTCGCGGGGCCATCGGCCCTGATCGGCGCCAGCAATTTCTTCGAGCTGGCCGTGGCGGCGGCCATCAGCCTCTTCGGGTTCAGCTCCGGGGCCGCCCTGGCCACCGTGGTGGGCGTCCTCATCGAGGTGCCGGTGATGTTGACGGTGGTGGCGATCGTGAACGCGTCCAAGGGTTGGTACGAACGCGGCGCCGCCGTCCAGCGGGTCGCGGCCCGCGCGCAGCGCCCTGACGCCGGCCGGAGCGGGGCCGGGTAGGGGCGACGGCGTCCGGTCACGCCGGTTCTCGTCGCGCCGCCGCGCCCGTCAGGCGGCCTCCGGCCTGCGCCGTCGCACGCGCGCCAACCGACGCAGGCGTCGCCAGAAGCGGGTCTTCTCGGGTTCGGGATAGGGCTGCAGGTTGCGCACGAAGTCCTCGGCGCAGGCGCGCCAGGAGAAGCCCTCTGCGAAGGCGCGCACCTGCTTGCGGTCCAGCTTCAGGGCCTCCAGGCAGGCCTCGCGGAGGCCCTCGGTGGCGCTTCCGGCCAGGACGCCGGCGTTGCTGCCCGGAATGATGTCGATGGGGCCGGGTGCGGGATAGGCCGCCACTGGCGTGCCGGTGGCCATGGCCTCGAGAATCACCAGGCCGAAAGTGTCGGTGAGCGAGGGGAAGACGAAGACGTCGGCGCAGGCGAAATGGGCGGCCAGTTCGTCGCCCATCTTGAACCCGCGGAACTCGACCTCGGGGTACTTGGCCTTCAGCTCCTCGGTCTGCGGGCCGTCGCCAACCACCACCTTGGTGCCGGGCAGGTCGAGGCCGAGGAAGGCCTCGATATTCTTCTCCACCGCGACCCGTCCCACCGACAGGAAGACCGGCCGCGCCAGACCCTCATAGACGTCGCACTCGTCCTTGGCCCTCGGGCGGAAGGCCTCGGTGTCGACGCCCCGGGACCAGGCGGTGATGTTGCGGAAGCCGTGGTGTTCCAGTTCATCCCGCATGGTGGGGGTGGCCACCATCAGGCGGCCTGACGGCTTATGAAACCACTTCATGTAGGCGTAGCCGGCGGCCAGCGGCAGCGGCAGCCGGGCGGAGACATATTCCGGGAACCGGGTGTGATAGCTGGTGGTGAAGGGCAGTTTCCACTCCACGCAGATGCGCCGCGCCGCCAGGCCCAGGGGGCCCTCGGTGGCGATGTGGATGGCTTCCGGCTCGAACGCCTTGAACCGTTCCTGCACCGGCTCGTAGGTGCCGACCGCCACCTTGATCTCGGCATAGGTGGGCAGCGGGAAGGTCTTGAACTGGTCAGGGCTGATCACCTCCACCGAGTGGCCCATCTCCCGCATCTCCTTGATGACCCGGGTCAGGGTGCGGACCACGCCGTTCACCTGCGGCTCCCAGGCGTCCGTCACCACCATGATGCGCATGGGCTTCAGGCTGTCGCGGGGCGCGGTGATGGCCTCGCGGACGCGGTTGCGCGACGGCCGGGGCGGGGCCAGCGCCTGGGTCTGCAGCCAGGCCCAGAAGGCCCCCATCAGAGCCTCACGGGTGGGGAAGTGACGGTAGACGGTGCGCTCGCCCACTTTCGCCTCGGCGGCGATCTCGGCGAAGCTCAGCTCCTCCAGCCCGCCCGACTCCAGCCGGGTGGCCACCGCGCGCAGGATCTGGTCGTGAGTCTCGGCCTTCTGGCGATCGCGCAGACTGGAGACATAGCGAGTTGGGGGCATCGTCATGACAGCGGCACTGTCGTCAGTTCGAGGGGGCTGTCAAGAAAACGGCGTTACGCGGCGATCGCCGGGAGGGGAATCTGGTCCGGCAGGGTCCGGTCGATAGCCGACCAGGAGCGGATCTTGGCCCATTCGAGGATCTCGAGCCGTCCGTCAGGATGCTCGACGAGGGCGGTGCAGCTCTCCACCCAGTCACCATCGTTGATATAGGCGATCCCGTCGATGTCGCGCATCTCGGCCTTGTGGATGTGGCCGCAGATCACGCCGTCCACCCCGCGCCGCCGCGCTTCGTCGGCCACCGCGGCCTCGAAGTTCTCGACGAACTGCAGGGCGTTCTTCACCCGGGTCTTGAGGAAGGCCGACAGGCTCCAGTAGCCGAAGCCCATCCGGCGGCGCACGCGGTTGAACAGGGTGTTGATGGCGATCAGGGCCCGGTAGGCGTAGTCGCCCACAAAGGCCAGCCAGCGGGCGTGCTGCACCACCCCGTCGAACTCGTCGCCGTGCAGCACCAGGAAGCGTTTGCCGTCCGCGGTTTCGTGAATGACGTCCCTCGCCACCACCACGCCGCCGAAGTGGACGCCGATGAATTCGCGCGCGCCCTCGTCATGGTTGCCGGGCACGTAGGTGACGTTCACGCCCTTGCGCGCCATGCGCAAAACCTTCTGCACGACGTCGTTGTGGCTCTGCGGCCAGTGCCAGCCTGAGCGCAGCTTCCAGCCGTCGATGATGTCGCCCACAAGGAAGAGGTGGTCGCATTCGATATGGCGGATGAAGTCCAGTAGCAGTTCCGCCTGACATCCCTTGGTCCCAAGGTGGATGTCGGAAATGAAGACGGTGCGATAACGCCGGATTCCGAAATCGGACATCGAGGCCCCCTTGGCGAGCAACCAACGCCTGCCGGTTAGGCTGATTGCATGTCATTCTCATGAAACCGATCGTGCCCCTTTCGAAGCGGGGCCTTTCGGAGTAAGGGATTCCTCAGGCCGACCCTCCCCAGGTCACCCCAAATCAGGTCCCGATGGACGCCCGTACCTATCCTGCGAAGGAAACGCCGAAGTCTCGGCGTACCCGAGCGCGCATACTCGACGCCGCCATGCGGCTGTTCGCCGACGTCGGCTATCACGCCGCAACCAACGCCATGATCGCGGACGCCGCGAACCTGACGCGGGGCGCGATGCTCTATCATTTCGCCAGCCGTGAAGAGTTGGTGGAGGCCGCTGTCACCTACATCGAGGTGGAGCGCGCTCGACTGTTCGAGCAGGCCGCCTCGGCGCCCGCCGCCCCCGGCGTCGACGCCTCGGAACACGCCATCGACGCCTATTGGGCGTTGTTGCACGAGATTCCCTTCGTGGCCTTCGCTGAGCTGGAGACCGCCGCCCGCACCGAGCCGATGCTGCGCATCCGTCTGGCCGCCGCCCAGAGCGCCTTCGACCGCGCCCAGGTGGGCGACCGGTTCCTGGCGCTTGCCCAGGCCGGCGAGGACCCTCGCTTCCAGACCAGCCGAGATCTCGGCCGCTTCCTGCTGGAGGGCTTGGCGAAGGGCGCGATGACCTACGACGAGCCGGCGCGGAAGGAGCGCCTGCTCACCGTGGTCAAGCGCGCCGTGCGGGTGTTGAACCGCAAGGGCGATGTTCAGGAACTCTGGCCCGACTAGGTCGTCTTGTCAGAGGGTCGCGAGCAGGCTCACGAAGGCGACCGCCTTGATGGCGAGATACCAGAAGACGGCGTTGAGACCCAGGAAGCCGACGATCAGGGCTATCCTGTAAAGACTCGGTCGACCCTTTGGGCCCATCGGGCCCAGGGAAGCTGCGGCCATACTCATATCCTCCGCTGCTGCCATTGGTTCGGGGGGAAGGCAGCTAAGCTTGAGTGTTGCACTGATTCATCGGCAATCAACCGGCGACGAAATGTCACCCATCCAACGCAAAAGCGAAAACTAGGTTTCATCTGTGGCGTGCTGTCCTCACCCACAGGTCGATGCGGGTTTCCAGCAGGTCCAGGGGCAGCGGGCCCGCCAGCAGGATAGCGTCGTGGAACCGGCGGATGTCGAAACGATCGCCAAGCTCGGCCTGGGCCTTCGCCCGCAGCTGCACGATCTTCATCTCGCCGAGCTTGTAGGCCAGGGCCTGGCCGGGCCAGGAGACATAACGCGCCAGCTCAACCTCGATATTGAGCGGCGAGAGCGCCGAATTGTCGGTGAAGCAGGCCCTGGCCTGCTCCAGGCTCCATCCCTTCCAGTGGATACCGGTGTCAGCCACCAGGCGGCAGGCGCGCCACATCTCGTAGGATAGCCGCCCAAACCGCTCATAGGGGTCCTGGTAGACGCCCATCTCGCCGCCGAGTTTCTCAGCATAGAGGCCCCAACCTTCGGTGAAGGCGGTGACGCCGGCGTTGCGCCGGAAGGCGGGCACGCCCTCTAGCTCCTGGCTCAGTGCGATCTGCAGGTGATGGCCGGGGACCGCCTCGTGCAGGGTCAGAGCGGGGAGTTCGTAGAGGGGCCGCTGGTCCAGCTTGGCGGTATTGACGATGTAGCCCCCCGCCACCCCCTGGGCCGGGCTGCCGGAGAAGTAACGGCCGGTGGTGTAGTTGGCCTCGATATCGGCTGGCGCCGGACGCACCCCGTAGGTCAGGCGCGGCAGGGTGGCGAACCAACCGGGCAGCTTGTCGTCGATCCGCTTGGCGATCCGAGAAGCCTTCTCCAGCAGGTCCTCGCGCGAGGTGGCGTAGAACCGCGGGTCGGAGCGCAGCATGGCCAGGAAGGCCTTGAAGTCGCCCTTGAACCCCGTCTCCGCGATCACCCCGTCCATCTCGGCCCGGATGCGGGCCACCTCCGCCAGGCCCACCGTGTGAATCTGGTCCGGCGTCATCGCGGTGGTCGTGTGGTCGGAGACCAGCCAAGCGTAGTACCGTTCGCCGTCGGGCAGGCTGCGAGCGGCCAGGGCCTTGCGGCTCGCCGGGAGATATTCCTTTTCCAGGAACGCCACGAAGTCCCGCTGGGCGGGGCGAACCTTGTCGCGCACCACGGCGAGAGCCTGGGCTTGAAACGCCGCCTGCTCGGGTTGCGGCATGGAGGCGGGCGGGGCCAGGAGCGGGGTCAGGAGGACATCGGTCTCCACCGGGGCGGTGACCATCTCCCGGGCCCTGGCGAGCACTTGGGCGCTGGCGCCGCGCGGCTGGGTGAAGCCCGCCTGCGCCCCGCGCCGGGCGTTGGCGATGTTGGCGGCATAGTAGGCCGGGACGGCGTTCAGCCGATCGATCCAGGCCCTGGCGTCGGCGGCCGAGCGGATCGGCGTGGTGGCGGCCAGATAGCCCAGGGTCTGGTGGAAGCCGCCGTCGGAGTTGAAGGGCATGCGGGCCTCGTCGAAGGCCAGGCTCCGGACCTGCCGGTCAAGGGTCCAGGCCAGGAAGGCGCGGTTCAGACGGGCCTCCTCCGACAGCCCGGCCTCGCCAATGGCGCTCAGCCGCGCCTGGAAGCCCTTCAGCGCCTTGGTCCGCGCCGCGTCGGCGGCCGGCGTCACGTCGGGCAGGCGTGAGAGGGCGGCCCGGTCGCCCTCGCCGCCGGCGGTGATCGGGTCATCGGCCAGGGCATGGGCCTCATAGTCCGCCACCAGGGCGTTCAGCGGCCTGTCGTCAGCCAGGGCCGGGCCCGCAAACAGGAGCAAGGCGAGGGCGAGTAGCAGGCGGCGCATGGGATCGTCCTTCCAGGAGGCGGCAGGCTGGCGCCGGGCGCGGCCCCTGCCAAGCCCTTGCCGCCCACCGCTGATCGGCGTCATGGTCGAGGCGCCGATCAGGTCAGGGGCGGGACGGCCTGCTGCCCATGTGGCTGGCGGCGGTGTCACCGCGCGGCGTGCCCAGCCGGGTGACCATCCTGACCGGCGTCATCGCCGCGGTGATCGCCGGCGTCATGCCGCTGTCGGAGATCACGTCGCTCGCCAATGCCGGGACGCTGGCGGCCTTCATCGCCACCATCATCGCGGTCCTGGCCCTGCGCCGCTCAGCGCCGGCCCTGGCGCGGACCTTCAGGACGCCCTTGGTCTGGGCGATCGGTCCCGCCGGGGTGTTGGGCTGCGTCTACCTGTTCACCAGCCTGTCGGCCAAGACGATGATCTTCTTCACCGTCTGGAACGTGATCGGCGTGGCGGTCTATCTGGCCTACGGGCGGGTGAAGAGCCGTCTGGCCTGAAGCCTCTCTAGTTTTCGCGTGACCGTCGCCGAAACCGGCGTCCACTCTCGGCTGTCACGCTCACTCGGCCGGTTCGTCGAAGCCCTGGGGGCGATCGGCGAGCTGGCGCAGGTACTGGCCATACTCGCTCTTGGCCAGGCGGTCGGCCAGCTTCAGGAGCTGGGGCCGGTCGATCCAGCCCTGGTGGAAGGCGATCTCCTCCAGGCAGCCGATGCGCAGGCCCTGGCGCTGCTCGAAGGTGCGGATCAGCTCGCCGGCCTGGATCAGGCTGTCATGTGTGCCGGCGTCTTCCCAGGCGAAGCCGCGTCCCAGCAGCTCCACGTGCAGCTCGCCTTCCTCCAGATAGATCTGATTCAGGGCGGTGATCTCCAGCTCGCCCCGCGCCGACCGCTCCAGGGTCTTGGCGAAGGTCGAGGCGCGGCCATCGTAAAAATAGAGGCCAGTCACCGCATAGTTGGACTTCGGATGGGCCGGCTTCTCCTCGATGCCGAGCGCCCGGCCGTCGGCGCCCAGCTCCACCACGCCGTAGCGCTCGGGATCCTGCACGGTGTAGCCGAACACCGTGGCGCCCTCGGTCCGGGCGTCGGCTGACCGCAGCATCTGGCTGAAGTTCTGGCCGAAGAAGATGTTGTCGCCGAGGATCATCACGCTGGGCTCGCCGCCCACGAAGTCCTCGCCCAAGATATAGGCCTCGGCCAGGCCGCCCGGCGTCGGCTGGACGATGTATTCGAACCGCACGCCAAGCTGGGAACCGTCCCCCAGCAGGCGCTGAAAGCCCGACTGGTCTTCTGGCGTGGTGATGATCAGGATCTCGCGCACACCGGCCAGCAGCAGGACCGACAGCGGATAATAGATCATCGGCTTGTCGTAGACCGGCAGCAGTTGCTTGGAGACCGCGAGCGTCAGCGGATGCAGGCGCGTGCCCGAGCCGCCGGCCAGGATGATGCCACGTCTCATGCGGTCACCGCGGCTGCGTTCAGATTTTCGATGGTGTCCTCCAGCGCCTCGCGCCACGGCCGCAGCTTCAGTCCAAAGACCCCCTGGAGCTTCACCGTGTCCAGTTCGCAATTCAGCGCGCGACGCGCCGGGGTCGGAAAGGCGCTGGTGGGCACCGGCTGCATGGGCGGCAGGGGTTGGCCCGGACGCGCCAGCTCGAAGATGGCGCGGGCCATCTCGAAGCGGGTGGCGACGCCGTCATTGACCAGGTGCAGCAGGCCCCACTCCGGCGCGCCGGCCGGCAGGCGCGACAGCCGCTGGGCCTGACTGAGCATGAAGCCGGCCACGTCGCCGCTGGCGGTGGGCCGGGCGCGTTGATCGTCCACCACCTTCAGCAGCGGCTGGGTGTCCGCCAGCTTGAGCATCATCTGCAGGAAGTTCTGCCCGAAGGCCGAGAACAGCCAGGAGACCCGGGCAACGAGGGCGCGGTCGCAGTGTTCCAGCACCGCCTGCTCGCCCGCCAGCTTGGAGGCGCCATAGACGTGCAGCGGGTTGGTGGGGTCGGTCTCGACGTAGGGACCGGTCTTCTCGCCGTCGAACACCATGTCGGTCGAGATGTGGATCAGCGGCACGCCGCGCGCCTGGCAGGCCCTGGCCATGGCCTCGGGACCCTTGGCGTTCACGGCATGGGCGAGGTCGGCCTCGCTCTCGGCCTTGTCCACGGCGGCATAGGCCGTCGCGTTGAACACCAGGTCGATGTCGGGTGTCTCGCCGATGACGCGGGCCACGGCGTCAGCGTCGGTGATGTCCACATCGGCCCGCGACAGGGCCTTGATCGCCACCCCGCCGCTGGAGCGGAGCAGCATCTCCCGGGCCAGCTGCCCGGTGGCGCCGAACTGCAGGATCGTCGTGGTCATGCCGTGGCGAGGCCCAGGCGCTCGGACTCAAAGCCGCGCTCGCGGATGGCTTCCCACCAGGCGCGGTTCTCAACGTACCAGCGCACGGTGTCCTCCAGGCCCGCGGCCAGGTCGGTCTTCGGCGCCCAGCCCAGTTCATTGGCGAGCTTGGAAGCGTCGATGGAATAGCGGAAGTCATGGCCCGGGCGGTCAGCCACGAAGCTGATGCGCTCGGCGTGCGGCACATTGGCCGGCGCCAGCTTGTCCAGATGGGCGCAGAGGATCTTGATCACCTCGATATTGCGCAGGTTGCTGTCGCCGCCCACGCAGTAGGTCTCTCCCAGCCGGCCCTTCTGCAGCACGGTCAGCAGGGCGTCGGCGTGGTCGTCCACATGCAGCCAGTCGCGGACCTGCCGGCCGTCGCCATAGACCGGGATGGTCTTGCCCTCCATGGCGCGCAGCACCACCGTCGGGATCAGCTTTTCCGGAAACTGGAAGGGGCCGTAGTTGTTGGCGCAGTTGGTGATCACCACCGGCAGGCCGAAGGTGCGGTTCCAGGCGCGCACCAGGTGGTCGGCGCCCGCCTTGCTAGCCGAGTAGGGCGAGTTGGGGTCGTAGGGGGTTTCTTCGGTGAAACTTCCGCTCTCCCCCAGGGCCCCGAACACTTCGTCGGTGGAGACGTGATGGAAGCGGAAGGCGGCCTTCCTGTCTCCGTCCAGGCCCAGCCAGTAGGCGCGGGCGGCTTCCAGCAAGACCGCTGTTCCCATGACATTGGTGCGCACAAAGTCCAGCGGCCCGTCGATGGCGCGGTCGTTGTGGCTCTCGGCGGCCAGGTGCATCACCGCGTCCGGCTGATGCCTGGCGAAGATCGCCTTCACCGCCGGGGCGTCACAGATGTCGGCTTCCTCGAAGGCGTAGAGGGGCGAGGCCGAGACCTCGGCCACATTCTCCAGATTGGCCGAGTAGGCCAGGACGTCGAGGTTGACCACCTCATGGCCGTCCGCCACGGCCCGTCTCACGACCGCCGACCCGATGAACCCGGCGCCGCCCGTAACAAGGATTTTCATGGAGTCTTTCGTAAGCGATGGCGGCGGTCTTGCCACGTCAATTCCCGCAAGGATTGCCTCTAGCAGGAGATCGCGTCGGGCTCAATTCGCGGCGCGCCGTGACGCTTTTTCGCAAGCTCCGCGCTTGAGGCGGTGAGACGGGGCGCCTACAGTCTCCCCAACTCGCTCCCTCGCATTTTCGGGGATCACGCCGCGCCTCCGCATTTTCGGGGACCAGTCGATGGCGGGCGGCGCGTGTCGCGCCTTGGGGATGGCCGTGGTTTCGAGTTCAGACGACGGGCCGGTTGCGGCCCCCGCAGGGCCCCGGCCCGGCTTCCCCCCCGGCGGACCCCGCGGCCCTGGCGGCCCGGGTGGTCGTTTCGGCGGCAAGGATCTGACCACTGGTCCCATCGGCCCGACCCTGATCGCCTTCGCCCTGCCGGTGATGGGCTCCAATATCCTGCAGTCCCTGAACGGCACGGCCAACGCCATCTGGGTCAGCCACGTCCTGGGGGAGGCGGCCCTGACCGCCACCTCCAACGCCAACATCATTTTCTTCCTGATGCTGGGGGCGGCCTTCGGGGTCAGCATGTCGGCCAACCTGCTGATCGGCCAGTCGGTCGGCGCCGGCGACCTGCCGATGGTCAAGCGGGTGATCGGCACCGCCGTCACCTTCTTCCTCGTGCTGTCGATCGGGGTGGGGGTGAGCGGCTACGTCTTCACCCCGGCCATCCTGCACGCCATGGGCACACCGGCGGACGCCGTCCAGGACGCGATCACCTATTTGCGGGTGATCTTTCTGGCCATGCCGTTCATGTACTTCTTCTCCTTCGTCATGATGGCGCAGCGCGGGGCGGGCGACAGCCGCACGCCCTTCTATTTCTCGCTGCTCGCGGTGGGGATGGACGTCATCCTCAACCCCATCCTGATCACCGGCTTCGGCCCGGCCCCGCGCATGGGGATCGCCGGTTCGGCCATGGCGACCCTCACCAGCCAGACCATCACGCTGGGCATCATCCTGGTCTATCTCTACCGCTCCAACTCGGTGCTGGTGCTGCGCCGCGACGAGTGGAAGCTGCTGAAGCCCGAGTGGGAGATCCTCAAGACCATCGTGGTCAAGGGCATGCCCATGGCCTTCCAGATGCTGGTGATCTCGGGCTCGGCGGTGCTGATGATCAGCATGGTCAACACCTATGGCTCCAGCACGGCCGCGGCCTATGGGGCGGCGACCCAGCTCTGGACCTATGTGCAGATGCCGGCCATGGCCCTGGGGGCGGCGGTCTCTTCCATGGCCGCCCAGAATGTCGGCGCGGGCCGGATGGACCGGGTCGACAAGATCGCCGGCATCGGCTCGCTCTACGCCGCCCTGCTCAGCGCCGGGCCGGTGGTGGTGATCTATCTGGTCGAGCCCACCATCCTGCACCTGTTCCTGCCGGTGGGCAGTCCCTCCCACGACATCGCCATGCGGATCAACATGTTCGCCCTTTGGGGCTTCATCCCCTTCGGCGTGTCCTTCGTACTCTCGGGGATCGTGCGGGCCACCGGGTCGGTCTGGCCCCCCCTGTTCGCCATGATCATCTCGATGTGGATCGTGCGCGTGCCCTTCGCCAACCTGCTGATGCCCGTGATCGGCGCCGACGCCATCTGGTGGAGCTTCCCGCTGGGCAGCATCACCTCCTGCATCCTGGCCGCGTCCTGGTATCGTTGGGGCCCCTGGCGCAACGCGCGCCTGATGAAGTTCACCCCGCACGGCGACGCGCCCGACACCGGCATGAGCCTCCCCGGCGGCCTGGAGGAGAGCGAAGCCGCCGAGGTGGTCGCCGAGGCCGGCCAGCCTGCGGCGCCGCCCAAGGCGTCTTAGGGCTCAACCAGCGCTGAATAGACCAAGGTCCGCAGCTCGCGGCGGATCGGATAGGCGCTGGAGGGCAGGACCTGGGTCATGAAGACCACCTGGATGTCCTCCACGGGATCGACCCAGAAGGCCGTGGAGGCCGCGCCGCCCCAGTAGTACTCGCCGGGGCTGGAGGTCAGCATGGCTTTCACCGGATCGAAGGTCACGGCGAACCCCAGGCCGAATCCGACCCCGGCGTTGGTGGCTTCTGAGAACAGCGAGCGCGACAGGTCGGTCAGGTCCTGGCCGCCCGGCAGGTGGTTGGACGCCATCAGCTTCAGGGTCTTGGGCGCGATCAGCCGCTGGTCGTCCAGCCCCCCGCCATTCCCCAGCATCCGGCAGAAGGCCATGTAGTCCTTGGCCGTCGAGACCAGGCCGCCGCCGCCGGAATGGAAGCTGGGGGTATTCAGGTAGGGGCTCGTTTCCGGGTCGTCCTGCAGGGTCAGGCCGCCGGTGGCTGTGGCGTTGTAGCAGGCGGCGAAGCGGGGCCGTTGATCGTCGCGCACCTGGAAGCCGGTGTCGGACATCTTCAGCGGATCGAAGATGCGGGTCTGCAGGAAGGTCTGGAACGGCATGCCGGAGATGCGCTCCACCAGCACCCCCAGGACGTCGGTGGAGATCGAGTAGTTCCAGGCCTCGCCCGGCGAGAACTCCAGGGGCAGCTTGGCGAGCTCGGCGACGAAGGCGTCCATGTCGGGGCCATAGCTGTCGGCGATCTTCAGCTTGCGGTAGGCGGCGTCCACATTGCCGCGGTTCTGGAAGCCGTAGGTCAGGCCCGAGGTGTGGCGCAGCAGGTCGACCATCTGCATCGGCCGAGCCGGCGATGTGGTCATGAACGGACCGACGCCGGCGTTGAAGACTCCCAGGTTCTTCCACTCCGGGATGAAGCGGCTCACCGGATCGTCCAGGGCCACCAGGCCTTCCTCCACCAGCATCATGAAGGCCAGGCTCGTGATCGGCTTGGTCATCGAATAGATGCGGAACAGGGTGTCGGTCGCCACCGCCTTGCCGCGCTCGCGATCGGCCTGGCCCAGCAGGGTCTCGTGGACCAGTTCGCCACGCCGGCTGATTTGCACCTGGGCGCAGGGGATCTTGCCCGGCTCGACGTAGCGGCTCGCCAGGAAGCGGTCGAGCTTGCCGAGGCGTTCGCTGGAGAAGCCGAGTTTTTCAGGCTGGGTCATACGCTGCGTCCCTGTGAGTCAGTGATCCCCCACCGTGCCGGATGCGCGGGGCCGATATCAAGCGGCGCCGCAGGCGTGTCGCGGCGCCGGCGGCGGTTCGGCTCAGCGCGCCGGTGGTCTCCACGGCCTGCAGCTTTCGCCGCGTCAGCCAGGAAGGACGGTAGGGGCGGCACAAGAATTTCGTGGGTCTGACGCAAAGGCGACGTTGCGTAAGCCGAACAGTCGTTTGATAATGCAGACCAGACCGACGTCCTAAGGGCCTGTCGCGTCGCGGATTTTTGGTCTGGCGTCGCTCTACGCCATACCGGATTTAGGAAAAATTGCCCGCACTTGGCGGCGCCATGGGAGGCCATAGATGGCTTGGGATTTTGAAACTGACCCGGAGTTCCAGAAGAAGCTGGACTGGATTGAAGACTTCATGCGCGAGGAGGTCGAACCTCTGAGCCATCTGGGCATGGCCGTCCATGGCCCGCTCGGCCGCGAGAAGTTCATCAAGCCCCTGCAGCAGAAGGTGAAGGATCAGGGCCTGTGGGCCTGCCACCTCGGTCCCGAACTGGGCGGCCAGGGCTTTGGCCAGCTGAAGCTGGGCCTGATGAACGAAAAGCTCGGCCGCAACGGCCTGGCTCCCACCGTCTTCGGCTGCCAGGCGCCCGACACCGGCAACGCCGAGATCATCGCCCACTACGGCACCGAGAAGCAGAAGGAGCAGTACCTCTGGCCGCTGCTCAACGGCGACATCCGTTCGGCCTTCTCGATGTCCGAGCCCACCGGTGGTTCCGACCCGCTCACCTTCAAGACCCGCGCGGTTCTCGACGGCAATGAGTGGGTGATCAACGGCGAGAAGTGGTTCTCCACCAACGCCCGCTATTCCAAGGTCCTGGTGCTCTACGCGATCACCGATCCGGACGCCAAGGACCCCTACCGCCGCACCTCGATCTTCCTGGTGCCCACCGACACGCCTGGCGTGGAGATCATCCGCAACGTGGCGGTCGGCGGCGGCGGCGAGATCGGCGGCGGCACCGAGGGCTATATCCGCTACAACAACGTCCGAGTGCCCTATGACGCCCTGCTGGGCGATCGCGGCGCGGCCTTCGTCATCGCCCAGGTCCGCCTGGGCGGCGGCCGGGTCCACCACGCCATGCGCACGGTCGGCTCCTGCAAGCACGCCCTGGACCTGATGTGCCAGCGCGCGGCCTCGCGGAACACCCGCGACGGCAAGCTGGCCGACCTGCAGATGGTGCAGGCCGACATCGCCGACAGCTGGATCGCGCTGGAGTCCTTCCGCCTGCTGGTGCTGCGCACCGCCTGGCTGATCGACAAGCACAAGGACTACAACCTGGTGCGCAAGGACATCGCGGCCATCAAGGTCATGATGCCCAAGGTCTATAACGACATCGCCACCAAGGCCGCCCACCTGCACGGCGCGCTCGGGGTCTCCAACGAGATGCCCTTCATGCACATGGTCACCAGCTCGCTGGTGATGGGCATCGCCGACGGTCCCACCGAGGTGCACAAGGTGACCTTGGCCAAGCAGGTCATGAAGGACTACCAGCCCGACAACGACCTGTTCCCCAAGTACCACATCCCGCGCCTGCGCGAGGAAGCCCACGAGAAGTACGCCGACGAGCTGTCGGACCTGAAGAAGGACTACGAGAAGCTGCGAGGCGCCCGGGAGACCGAGAAGGCTTAAGCCGACTTCGATCCAGGCCCTTTCCGGTTCCGGAAAGGCGCGACAATGTGGGGGCGGCTCCTTTGCAGGAGCCGCCCTTCGCATATCCAGACATTTCAGACCCTCCCAATTTCCAAACCCGAGGATTTCCATGATCGACGCCCCCGCCTGGCCCGTGATGAGCATCAGTGACGCCCACGCCCAGCTGACGGCGCCCGGCCAACGGTTCGAGATGGAGGAGAAGGTCATCCGAGGCGTCGCCACCCGCACCTGGAAGAACGCCCCGCCGACCCTGCGTGATGTCTTCCTGAACGGCCGGGCTTTCGGCGAGCGGGAGTTCCTGATCAACGACGACGAACGGGTGACCTACGAAGCCTATGCGCTGGCGACGATCACGCTCGCCCACCGTCTGGCCGCCGACGGCGTCAAGAAGGGCGACAGGGTGGCGGTCATCATGCGCAACCTGCCCGAATGGCCCGTCACCTTCTGGGCGGGCATCCTGCTGGGCGCCATCGTCACCCCGCTGAACGCCTGGTGGACCGGGGCCGAGCTCGAATACGGCCTGGCCGATTCCGGGGCCAAGGTGGCCTTTGTCGATGACGAGCGGCTGGAGCGCCTGGTCGACCACCTGCCCAACCTTCCAGCCCTGGAGCGGGTCTATGTCTCGCGCCTGTCCGCAGCCCGCGGCGACCCCCGGGTCAGCCGGCTGGAGGACGTGATCGGCAAGCCCAATGACTGGAGCCGGCTGGCGGACATGCCTCTGCCGGAGGTGGCCATCGACCCGGAGGACGACGCCACCATCCTCTACACCTCCGGCACCACGGGAAAGCCGAAGGGCGCGCTCGGCACCCACCGCAACATGACGTCCAACATCATGGCCAGCGGGATCTCTGCCGCGCGCAACTTCCTGCGGGCCGGTCAACCCCTGCCGGAGAGCGACCCCCACAAGCTGCCCCAGCGCTGCACCCTGCTGGTGGTGCCGATGTTCCACGCCACCGGCCTGTCGGCCAATCTCAGCCCCAGCATGAACGCCGGTGGCAAGATCGTGATGATGCGCCGCTGGGAGCCGGAGGCGGCCATGAAGCTGATCGAGGCCGAGAAGGTCGGCTCCACCGGCGGGGTTCCCACCATCGCCTGGCAGCTCATCGAGCACCCGGCGCGGTCGAAGTACGACCTGTCGTCCCTGACAGCCGTCTCCTACGGCGGCGCCCCCTCGGCGCCCGAGCTGGTGCGCAAGAT
Source organism: Phenylobacterium ferrooxidans (assembly GCF_042714595.1). NCBI lineage: Bacteria > Pseudomonadati > Pseudomonadota > Alphaproteobacteria > Caulobacterales > Caulobacteraceae > Phenylobacterium > Phenylobacterium ferrooxidans. Next base: position 37,043 of record NZ_JAOTJD010000018.1, read on the forward strand.
CGTCGAGGTGTTCCCGGCCTCCCAGCCCGGCAACGGCTGGGGGATGACCGAGACCACCGCCACCTTCACCAGCCACCTGGGCAAGGACTATTCGTTCCGCCCCGACTCGGCCGGGCCCGCCGCCCCGGTGGGCGAGATGCAGATCCGCGACCCCGCCGACGGCGTCACCCTCCTGCCAGAGGGCGCGGTGGGAGAGTTGTGGGTCAAGGGCCCTCAGGTGGTGAAGCTGTACTGGAACAAGCCCGACGCCACGGCCGAAACCTTCGCGGGCGGCTGGCTGCGGACCGGCGACCTGGCGCGCATCGACGAGGAGGGCTTCCTCTTCATCATCGACCGCGCCAAGGACATGCTCATCCGCGGCGGCGAAAACATCTACTGTGTCGAAGTCGAAAATGTTTTGTATGACCATTCCGACGTCATGGACGCCGCCCTGGTCGGCGTTCCGCACAAGACGCTCGGTGAGGAACCGGCGGCCATCGTGCATCTGAAACCCGGTGGAACGGCGACCGAAGCCGAACTGCGGGCCTGGGTGCGGGAGAGGCTGGCGGGGTTCAAGGTCCCGGTGAAGGTCGTGTTCTGGCCCGAAACCCTGCCCCGGAACGCCAACGGCAAGATCCTCAAGACCGAGCTGAAGAAGGTGTTTGAGGAGTAGGCATGGGTTCTCTGGCGCGAAAGCCGCTGATCGTCGGGATCGGCGGCACCATCCGCTCCAACTCCTCCACCGAGAAGGCGCTGAAGGTGGCGCTGGCGGCGGTCGAGGCGGGCGGGGGCGAGACGCGCCTGCTGGGCGGGGAGTTCCTGGCCAGCCTGCCGATCTACAATCCCCAGCCGGGCGGTCCCACGCCTGAGCAACGGGTGCTCACCGAGGCGGTGCGCGAGGCCGACGGCGTCATCGTCGCCAGCCCCGGCTATCACGGCTCGATCTCCGGGGTGGTGAAGAACGCCCTGGACACCCTGGAGGGTCTGCGCGATGACGCCCGGCCTTACTTCACAGGCCGCGCCGTGGGCTGCGTCATCACCGCCGAGGGCTGGCAGGCCGCAGGCACGACATTGACCACGCTGCGATCGATCATACATGCCCTGAGGGGCTGGCCGACTCCGTTCGGCGCCGCCCTGAACGCCAATTCCGGTTCCTTCGACGCCGAAGGGGCCTGCGTGGACCCCAAGGACGCCTGGCAGCTCGCCACGGTGGGAGAACAGGTCCTGGAATTCGCCCTGCTGAAAGCCGCCCGATGAAGCGCCCCTATCTCGTCCAGACCGGTTCCTCCACCTCCGACGGCGGGGGCGGAGGCAATGAAGAGGCCCACGAATCCGCGATCTCGCCGATCGAGGACATCATCGAGGACGCCCGCAACGGCCGCCCCTACATCCTGGTGGACGCCGAGGACCGCGAGAACGAGGGGGATGTCATCATCCCGGCCCAGTTCGCGACGCCGGACCAGATCAACTTCATGGCCAAGCACGCGCGCGGCCTGATCTGCCTGTCGATCACCGGCGATCGCGCCCGCCAGCTGCGCCTGCCCCCCATGGCCGCGGAGAACCGTGAGGGCATGGGCACCGCCTTCACCGTCTCAATTGAGGCCGCAGAAGGCGTGACCACCGGCATCTCGGCCCATGACCGCGCCCACACCGTGGCCGTGGCCATCGACCCTACCAAGGGCATGGACGACATCGTCTCGCCCGGCCACGTCTTCCCCCTGGTGGCCCGCGACGGCGGCGTGCTGGTCCGCGCCGGGCACACAGAGGCGGCGGTCGACATCTCCCGCATGGCGGGCCTGAACCCCGCGGGCGTGATCTGCGAGATCATGAAGGACGACGGGTCCATGGCGCGTCTGCCCGACCTGGTGGGCTTCGCCCAGCTGCACGGCCTGAAGATCGGCACCATCGCCGACCTGATCGCCTATCGCCGCCGCACCGAACGCCAGGTGGAGCGGGTGCTGGAAACGCCCTTCGACTCGGCCTTCGGCGGCCGCTTCCGGATGGTGATCTACCGCAATATCCTGGACGGCACCGAACACGTGGTCCTGACCAGGGGCAAGATCGATCCCGACAAGGCGACCCTGGTGCGCATGCACCGCGTCGACTTCGCCGCCGACATGCTGGGCCACACCGAGGCGCGTCGGGACTATGTGCCGCGCGCCCTGCAGGCCATCGCCGACTATGACGGCGCCGGGGTGGCGGTATTCATCCGCGACTCCAATCCGGCCTGGCTGTCGGAGCGCTACGGCGCGGAGCCGGGGACCGACCACGGGGCCAATGTGCTGCGCGACTACGGGGTCGGCGCCCAGATCCTGCTGGATCTCGGCGTGCGCGACATGACGCTCCTGTCCAATTCGGCCACCGTGCTGCCGGGCTCGGGCGGCTACGGCCTGCGCATCGTCGGTCGCACGCCGCTCGACTAGCCGGCCGCCCGCCCGGTCACCAGCACCAGCTTGCCGGTCAGGTGGCGGGCCTCCGCGACGCGGTGCGCCTCGGCTGCATCGGCGAGGCCATAGCAGACGATATTTGGCGGCCACACCGCCCCGGCTTCCAGCAGGGCGAGCATCCGCTCGAGATGGGCGCGGTCGCGGGTGACGGCCGGGCGCAGGGTCTCGATGTCCTGGCGTGGCGTGAAGTCCTTCTTCGGCGGGGCGATGAACACCAGGCGCCCACCCGACTTCAGCACCTGGTAGGAGCGGGCCTGGACGTCACCGCCCACCGTGTCGAAGACCACGTCGCAATCATGGACGACCTTGGTGAAGTCCTGGCTGTTGTAGTCGATGACCTGATCGGCCCCGAGGCTGCGCACATAGTCGGCGTTGCCGGCGCTGGCGGTGGTGATCACTGTGGCGCCCAGGTGCTTGGCCAGCTGGATGGCAAAGCCTGCGACGCCGCCCGCGCCGCCCTGGATCAGGATAGTCTCTCCGGCCTTCAGCCTGGCGGTGTCCTCCAGCGCCCAGAGCGCGGTCAGGCTGCTCAGGCCCATGGCCGCGGCGGCTTCATGGCTCAGGGTCGCGGGCTTCCTGGCGATGATGGCGGCCTTGATCGCGATCTTTTCGGCGTAGGCTCCATCCTTGCCCTGGTCGGCGACGCCGAACACCGCGTCACCCACAGCAAGATCGGTGACGCCATCCCCCACGGCGCTGACCAAACCGGAGAAATCGCGGCCCAGGATGTAGGGGAAGGTCAGCTTGAAATACCCGCCCTGCCGGACCTTGTAGTCAGCCGCGTTGACGCTGGCGGCGTGGACGTCGACCACCACCTCCCCGGGACCGGCGACCGGATCGGGCGCATCGCCATAGCGCAGGTTCTCAGGCCCGCCGTGATCTGTAAGCAAGACAGCCTTCATGGGTCCACCTGTTGGAGATCGTCACGCCGCTCGCCGAAGGAGAGACGGCAAGGGTCTGAACGGTGTTCCGGACCGTGTCAAAACAAGGGAGAACCGTTTGACGGCCTCAGGCCGCGACGTGCTGCGCGGTGTCGCCCGTGACCAGGTCTGGCTGCGCCTGCATCCGCCAGTGCCCGCGTTCCAGAACCACGGTCCGGTCGGCGGCCAGGCGGCGCAGTTCCTCGACCACCCGGGTTTCCTGGAAGCTCCGATTCCAGCGACGCTCCAGGGACTCCAGGATCGTGCCGGTGTCGGCGCCCTCGTCGTGGGCGCGCAGGGCGGCGAGGATCATGTCTTCCAGGCTGCGCTTGATGCGGCCACGGCCCAGGCCGGCCTTGCGGACCGGCTCGGCCCTGGGCCTGGGCGGCGACTCGTCTTGCTCAGCCTCGATCAAAGGCGCGCCGTCGAGGGCGGCAAGCGCGATGTTCACCGCGCGCAGCTCCTCCTCGAATGGCTCGGCGGCCTTGGCTCGGGCGGCGACCATCTGAGCTTGGACCTCGGCTCGGTGCTGCAAAAGCAGTTTGCGGATGACGTTCATAGGTTGTCTTCGGCGCGCCCGGGGGGCAGTGGCGACGCGGCGCCTCGTTGTTTGGGTTTGCGACAGATCGTCTCATGTAAGTCACCCTTATGCCCTCGAATTCTTTCGCAAACTGTACTTTTTCGCCCCGAATTGGGGTTTTTATAGTTAACGCCTCTTAGCAATTGGACGTCGTTGCTCATCACCTCCCGGTTGAACTCGGGCGATTTGAGGGAGAAAGTGTTGATTTTATTTGGGAAAATGCCCGTCGGACAGGTTTCGCACATGATCTCCGCCTGCCGTGACGTGCGGAGGCCCCGGCGAAGTGTGATAAAAAAGAACCAGTGACGCCTTGAGCGGGGTGGGTCTGTGACAAAACGGCCCAGCTTGCGGCCAGACACCCTCAAATTGAGGGCATGCATCCATAGGATGCAGACTCGCCGCGCGGCTGATCGCCGGGCCGAATCGGATCGCGAGCAGCTCCAGGCCGCGCCGTGCCGAAACCGCGCTCCCCGAAGGCGCTGATTCAAAAGGAAGTCGGGGGCGGCCAAGCACGCGATTGTCGTTTTCTTGGCGGCGGAACACGCCTATACGACGCTCTGCTACTTATGCACCGCCCGGCCGAAAGGCCGGGCGCCGTCATTTTCGGAGCCCGTCATGACCGACATTCTGATGCCGAAGGCGACCGCCGTCTGGCTGGTCGACAACACCTCGCTCACCTTCGAACAGATCGCCGATTTCTGCGGCCTTCACCCCCTGGAAGTGAAGGGCATCGCTGACGGGGAAGTGGCGCGCGACATCCGCGGCGCCGACCCGATCGCCAATGGCCAGCTTTCCCGCGAAGAACTCGACGCCGCCCAGGCCAGCGACAAGTACCGCATGGTCGCCCAGAAGAGCCGCCACGCCGAACTGCTGAAGCCGGTGAAGAAGGCCCCGCGCTACACCCCGGTGTCGCGCCGCCAGGACCGCCCCGACGCCATCGCCTGGTTCATCCGCAACCACCCCGAGGTGGCCGACAGCCAGATCGCCCGCCTGCTGGGCACGACGAAGGCCACCATCGACCAGGTGCGGAACCGCCAGCACTGGAACGCCGCGAACATCAAGCCGGTTGACCCGGTGACGCTGGGCCTTTCGACCCAGCTCGAGCTGGACGCTGTGGTGCGCAAGGCTGCTGACAAGAAGGCCAAGGACGACGCCAAGCGCGGGATCGTCGAACCGGACGGCGCAACCCTGGAGCCGGCCTCAGTGACGGGCTCAGCCCCGGTCGAGGATGTCGCCGAAGACACCCAGTACGACGACGACGACGCCGAGGATTGATCAGGACGGAGCCCTGGGCGGACGCAGCCGCGTACGCCCAGGGGCGTCCCCCTTCAGAGGGACCTGAATCTCAAACCCTAGTGGGTCCGGGCGCGCAGGGCCTCCATCTCTTCCTTCAGCTTGAGCTTCTTGCGCTTGAGTTCCTTGAGCCGGGCCTCGTCTGATGCTGGTCGGTTAAGCTCGTCCTGAATCGCCTGATCGAGGGAGTGATGGCGGGATCCAAGTTCACGGATGCGGGCTTCAACGGCCATGACGGGTCGTCTCCTTGTGTTGGAACGATGCCAACACTCAACACCCGCTGGTCTGGTCTGTCAGATCACATATGTTTGCACGTGAGCGGACGGAACAGGCGCCTTGAAATCAGGCGCGGGGACCCAAGGGCATGACAAGAACTGATCGTCCTCGTCTCATCGTCGGCATCTCCGGGGCCAGCGGGGTCGCCTACGGCCTACGCGTCCTGGACGCCTGCCGCCAACTCTCCATCGAGAGCCACCTGATCCTCAGCCGCGCTGCGGCCCTGACCATCGCCCAGGAGACCGAGCTCTCGGTCTCCGACGTCCAGACCCGCGCTGATGTGGCGCACAAGGTCGGTGATGTCGGGGCTTCGATAGCCTCGGGCTCATTCCCGACCCTGGGCATGATCGTGGCTCCCTGTTCGGTGCGCACCATGAGCGAGGTGGCCACCGGGGTGACCTCCTCCCTGCTCACCCGCGCCGCCGATGTGACGCTCAAGGAGCGCCGGCCCCTGGTGCTGATGGTGCGTGAGACCCCGTTGCACCTGGGGCACCTGCGCACGATGGTGAAGCTTGCTGAGATGGGCGCCGTGATCGCCCCGCCCCTGCCGGCCTTCTACGCAAAGCCCGCCAGCCTGGAGGAGATGGTCGATCAGTCCGTGGGCCGGGCGCTCGACCTGTTTGGCCTGTCGTGGCGGCCCGTGAAGCGCTGGGGGCAGGACGTCGGCCCCTTGTCGGGTGACGTCTGATGTCCCTCTGGGCGTGGGCGCTGGAGGCCTATGGCCAGCCAGGCGTTCCCGAGGCGACTCTGGATCTGCAGGACTCCCACGGCCAGAACACCTCCTTCCTGTTGTGGGCGGTCTGGGCCGAGGGGCCGGACGCCGAGGCCCTGGCCAGGGCGGTGGCTCTGACCCAGGCCTGGGACGCGAGCGCCCTTCGCCCGATCCGCGAGGTGCGCCGGGCGTTGAAGCAAAGTCTGCCGCCGGTCGATGACGGCGCGCGCGAAGGGTTGCGGGAGGACATCAAGGCCGCCGAGCTGCGGGCCGAGCGCGTGCTGATGGAGACCCTGGAAGGCCTCGCCGGCGCCTCCAGCGGCGGCCATGGCACCCTGGCCTCTCTCCGGGCCGCTTCGACCGCCTGGGGCAAGCCCGCCTCGGACGACGCCCTTGCCATGCTGGCGCGTGCGTTAAGCTAGACGTGGGCTCCGGCGATGCGCATCATCGCCTCGATGGGTTCGGGGCGTGCGTATGAACGATCATGAAGGCGAAGACCCGGAAGAGGAGGGCGTCCGCGCCCGCCTGGCCATCGCCACACTGGACCACTCCGATCTGGACGCCGCCATCCAGGCCCTGATGCTGTCGCCTCTGCCCGACATGATGGTGATCAGCCGCCTGAAGCGGAAGAAGCTGCTGCTCAAGGACGAGATCGAGCGGCTGCGCGATCAGCTGACGCCGGACATCATCGCCTAGCCGAGATACCGCCCATCCGGGCGAATGCCGGCGCCCCGCAGAGGTCGAAACCTCCGAACCTGACCTGACGATCAGCCCGTCGCCCCGCCCGTGGCGATCGGAGGCGCGGCGGTGCGGGCCCGCTTTGCGGCGAACATGGCCGCGTCAGCCTCCGCCACCAGGGCCTCGGGCTCGATGTCCAGGGTGATCTCGCAGACGCCGTAGGAAATGTGCAGCGGCGCTGACCAGTCGCCGAACTCGATGGGCGAGGCCTCGATGGCCTGGGCCAGTGATTCGGCCTTGGCCCGCGCCGTGGCCTCATCGGCCTGGACCAGGATCACCCCGAACTCGTCGCCGCCCATGCGGCCGATGATGTCACTGTCGCGGACATTGGCGACCAGGCGCTCGGCCACCGCGCGCAGGGCGGCGTCGCCGGCCGCGTGGCCGAAGCGGTCGTTGACGCTCTTGAATCCGTCGAGGTCGAAATAGACTACGCTGGCCGGCGAACCATAGCGCTGGGCGAAGGTGCGGATGCGACCGAGCTCCCGGACAAAGGCCCGCCGGTTCAGCAGGGGCGTCAAAGGGTCGCGGTCTGCCAGGGTCTCAGCTTCCGAAAGCTTGGCCTTGAGGCGCGAAACCTCGCCCCGCAGATCGTCGATTTCGGTCAGCAGGGTCTTCACGGCGTTCTGAACCGCCGGCGTCAGGTCGGCCTCGTTCAGACCCAGAAAGGCGGTCTTGTCCGCCGGCGGCGCGGCTCCGGCCGTGAAATGGGCCCCCGCCTGGGCCAAGGCGCGCCTACGGATGGCCGAAAACGGCTCGCTGCGGGCGCCAGTGACCTTCATGTCGTTTTCAACGGGCTTTCAGAGAACGCGAATCGACGAGGCCTTGTCGACGTTAAGAATCCTAAACGTCCTTGGTTGCGGGCGCAAAGGCGGCGCCTATACTCCGCGCCTTCTCGTCGCAGGGGCCTGTATTCCATGAGCGCAATGTCAGCGCCCGTCGCCATCATCATGGGCAGCCGTTCCGACTGGCCGACGCTGAAGGGCGCGGCCGAGAGTCTGGACGCCCTGGGCGTCGCCTATGAGGCCAAGGTGATCTCCGCCCACCGCACACCGGAGCGGATGTACGCGTTCGCCAAGGGGGCCAAGGCAGCGGGATTCAAGGTGATCATCGCCGGGGCCGGGGGGGCCGCCCATCTGCCCGGCATGACGGCCTCTATGACCGAGCTGCCGGTGCTGGGCGTGCCGGTGCAGTCCAAGTCCCTCAGCGGCCTCGACAGCCTGCTCTCCATCGTCCAGATGCCGGCCGGCGTCGCCGTGGGGACCATGGCCATCGGCGAGGCGGGCGCGAAGAACGCCGGCCTGATGGCCGCCCAGATCCTGGCCCTGTCCGACCCGGCCCTGGCCAAGCGCCTGGCCGATCACCGGGCTCGCCACACCCAGTCCGTTTCCGAAACCGTCGAGGACTGATCCCCCCATGGCCATGCTCCCCCTGGCTCCGGGCGAAACCATCGGAATTCTCGGCGGCGGACAGCTGGGTCGGATGCTGGCCCAGGCCGCCTCGCGGCTGGGCTTCGACGTGGCGATCCTGGAACCCGCCCCAGACGCGCCCGCTGGCCGGGTCGCGGCCCATACGGTGCGCGGCGGCTATGACGAGCCGCTCGCCCTGGAGGCCCTGGCCGCCGTCGCCAGCCTGGTCACCTTCGAGTTCGAGAACGTGCCGGCCGCCGCCGTGGCCCACCTGACCGCCCAGGGGGTGGAGGTGGCGCCCAATGCGCGGGCCCTGGCCGTGGCGCAGGACCGGGTGGAGGAAAAGACCTTCCTCAATTCCATCGGCGTGGCCACCGTGGCCTTCGCCGCCGCCGACAGCGGAGAGGCCGCCGCCGCCGCCATGGGCAAGGTGGGCGCGCCGGCCCTCATGAAGACCCGGCGCGAAGGCTATGACGGCAAGGGCCAGCGCTGGGTCGAGCACGCCGCTGACGCCGCCGCAGTCTTCGAATTCCTGGGCGGCCAGCCGGTGATCCTGGAGGCGCCGGCCGACTTTGTGCGCGAACTGTCGGTGATCGCCGCGCGCGGCCGCGACGGCGAGCTGGCCATCTACCCCATGGCCGAGAACCACCACGAGAACGGCGTGCTGCGCCGCTCCGTGGCGCCGGCCGCCGTCAGTCCGGGCCTCGCCGAGCAGGCCGAGCGGATCGCGGCCCAGGTGCTCACGGGGCTGGACTATGTCGGGGTGATCGGAATCGAGCTGTTCGAGCTTTCCGACGGCCGGCTGCTGGTCAACGAGATCGCTCCCAGGGTCCACAACACCGGCCACTGGACCATGGACGGCTGCGAGGTCGACCAGTTCGAGCAGCACATCCGCGCCATCGCCGGCTGGCCGCTGGGCCCAACGGCGGCCATCGCCCGGGTGGAGATGCTGAACCTGCTGGGGGACGAGGCGGACGGCTGGCTGAAGTTCGCCGGCGAGCCGGAGACCCGACTGCACCTGTACGGCAAGCGCGACGCCAAGGCCGGGCGCAAGATGGGCCACGTGAACCGGGTGAGCCCGCTCCTGCCGGAGCGGCGCTAGGGGCTAGGCCTCGTTCGGAATGGCGGAGAGCGCCTCTTCCAGTTCCAGGAAGCTGGGCTGGGCGCCGGAGGGGACGCTGCCGCGGCCGATCTCCACCGAGATCTGGGCGGCGTTGCCGTGCAGGTGGGCCACCAGCACCGACTGGATGATGCGATAATACGAGCCCTCTTCCTCGAGAATCTCCTTCAGGCGGGCCGCGAAGGGCCCCACCAGGCCATAGGCCAGGAACACGCCGAGGAAGGTGCCCACCAGGGCGCCGCCGATCATGGTGCCCAGGACTTCCGGCGGCTCGGTGATCGAGCCCATGGTCTTGATAACGCCGAGCACGGCGGCGACGATGCCCAGGGCGGGCAGGGCGTCGGCCAGGCTCTGCAGGGCGCCGGCGGGCGCCAGGGCCTCATGATGGTGCTTCTCCAGCTGCTTTTCCATGGCGTCCTCGACCTGGTGAGGGTCTTCGAGGTTCATGGTCATCATCCGCAGGGTGTCGCAGATGAAGTCGACGGCGAAGTGGTCCTTCGTCACCTTCGGGAAGCGCGAGAAGATCGAGGAGTCCTTGGGGTTCTCGATGTGGCTTTCCAGGGCGATGACGCCCTTGGACTTCATGGTCTTGGTCAGCAGGAACAGCAGAGACAGGAGGTCGCGGTAGTCCGAGGCCTTCCACTTGGGGCCGGCGAACACCTTGGCCAGGCCGCCCCCTGTTCCCTTCACCACCGTCATCGAATTGGAGACCAGGAAGGCGGCGATTCCCGAACCGCCGATGGCCAGCATTTCGTGGGGGAGGGCGTGCATGATGACGGCCATGTTGCCGCCGGACCACAGGTAGCTGCCGAACACCGTGGCAAAGAGCAGCACAATGCCGATGATCTGAAACATGCGAGACGGGTCCTGGGACGAATTGCCCGGAGCATCCCCGTTAATGCTTAATGCCCGGTGAGGATTTAGGGGGTTTCGCCCTCCAGCGGCGCGGCGTAACAGCCGGTCCATGCCCCAGTCAGCGCCCGTTCCCGTGAGCCTGCCCAAGTCGTCCTTCGCCATCATCTTCGGCGTCTCGCTGGTGACCGCCATGGGCAATACCGGGATGATTTCGGTGCTGCCGGCCATCGGCCGCTCCATCGGCATTCCCGACTTCCTGGTGGCGGGTGTCTTCTCGTTGTCGGCCCTGCTGTGGGCGGGATCCTCTCCCTATTGGGCGCGCGCTTCCGACCGTCATGGCCGCAAGCCGCTGATGCTGGTGGGCCTCGTGGGGTTCGCCGTCTCGATGGCCGCCTGCGCCGTGGTGGTCGCCGCAGGCCTGCATCACTTGGCGCCGCCCATGGTGATCTTCGGCTTCTTCCTGCTGGCGCGCGCGCTGTTTGGCCTGTTCGGGGCGGCCTCCAATCCCGCCACCCAGGCCTATGTGGCCGAGCACACGCCGCCGGAGGAGCGCACCAGCGCCATGTCCAGCCTGGCCGGCGCCTTTGGCCTGGGCACCGTCATCGGCCCGTTCCTTGCCCCGCTGTTCATCCTGCCGTTCTTCGGACTGGCGGGCCCCATGGTGGCCTTCTCGGTGATCGCCCTGATCATGCTTGTGGTGGTCTGGAAGAAGCTGCCCGAGAGCCAGCACATGCCCGTCCAGCCGGTGAGGGCCGAGCCCGTGGCCGGGGCACCGCCCGCCGCCAAGGAAAGCCCGATGTGGCGCGACCCGCGCATCACGCCCTTCCTGATCTACGGCTTCGTGGTGGCGGTCTGCCAGACGGCCCAGGGCCAGACCCTGGGCTTCCTGATCATCGACAAGCTGGGGATGTCCCCCATGCAGGCCCAGGGCTTTATCGCCATCGCCATGATGTTCGGCGCGGTGGCCGGCCTGCTGGCGCAGTGGGGCATCATCCGCATGTTCGCGATGACCCCGCGCCAGCTGCTGCGCTGGGGCGTGGCGGTGGCGGCGCTGGGCAACCTGATCGTCGCCTTCCAGCCAACCTACGCCGCGGTGGTGGCCGGCTACGCCATCTCAAGCCTGGGATTTGGCCTGGCCCGTCCGGGCTTCACGGCCGGCTCATCCCTAGCCGTGGGCATGCATGAACAGGCCCGCGCCGCCGGGGCCATCGCCGCCGTGAACGGCGTCAATGTGGTGCTCGCCCCGCTGTTCGTGCTGCTCTACCAGCAGGTCCACGCCGCGCCCTTCGTGCTCAACATGGTCCTGATGCTGGCCATGCTGGTCTACGCCTTCAAGAACCCGCAACTGGCCAACGCCGACCCCAAGCCGGCCACCCAGGCCGATTCGGCCATGGCCACCCTGGAGAAGAGCGACGAGGGGTCGCTCTAAACCCCAACTACCTGAGGATCAGAGGATGTTGGCCTCGGCCCTCAGCCGTTGGACCATGTCCTGCGACAGATAGCCGTCGGCCGTGAGCCCGCGCGACTTCTGCCAGTTGCGCAGGGCGGTGCGGGTGTTGACCCCCACCACCCCGTCCGGCTGGCCGGGATCGAAGCCGAGCTGGGCCAGGGCCCGCTGGATGGCGATGCGGTCGCCGATGGAGAGCGCAGTCTCGTAGGGCCAGGGCTTGATCACCCCGCCCATGCCGCCGAACCGGTCGGCCAGCAGGCCGACCCCCAGGGCATAGGTGGTGGCGTTGTTGTACTTGCGGATCACGAAGTGGTTGGGGAACAGCAGGAAGGCGGGCCCCTGCGCGCCGGTCGGCGTGATCAGCATGGCCTTGGCGCCGGCGTCAGCGCCGCTCCAGGGCAGGCCGTCGGTGCGGCGCACCCCGTGCTGGGCCCACCATTCCGGGGTCTCCCGCGGGCCCTCGGTCAGGCTGAAATCGAAGCCGTCGGGCACGGTGACCTCGCGCGCCCAACCCTGGCCGCGCTGCCAGCCGCCTTTGGAAAGTAGGTTCGCCGCCGAGGCCAGGGCGTCGTGCGTGGAGCCCCAGACGTCGCGCCGCCCGTCGCCGTCGCCGTCCACGGCGGTGGCCAGGAAGCTGGTGGGGATGAACTGAGTCTGGCCCATGGCCCCGGCCCAGGACCCGCGCAGCTGGCTGCGGGGGAATTCGCCCGAGCCGATGATCCGCAGCGCCGCCATCAGCTGGTCTTCGGCGAAGGCCTGGCGGCGGCCCTGGGCGGCGAGCGTCGCCATGGAGCGGATGACGTCGAAATCCCCGAGCACGGCGCCGAAGCCGGTCTCCATGGCCCAGATGGCCATCAGGATGTCGCCGGGGACCCCGTACCGGGCCTCGATGTCGGCCAGGATGGAGGCGACGGCCGGCTTGCGGCGCGCGGCGATGGCCACCCGATCCTCGCTGACCGCGCCCTTGATATAGTCGCCGAAGGGCTTGGCGAATTCCGGCTGGCGGCTGTCGAGGCTGTTGACCCGCGGATCGGGGACCAGACCCGCCAGTTCGCGATCCAGCAGGCTCGCGGGCAGCCCCGCCTTCACCGCCCGGCTGTAGAAGTCCCTGGACCAGTCATCGAAACTGCGGACTCCCGACTGGGTCGGCGGGACCACTGGCGCGGGCGCCTGGGGCGTGGGGGGCGGTGGCGTCGGGGTCACCACCGGCACCAGATTGGTGGACGGGTCGGCGCAGCCGGCCAACAGCAAGACGAGGAAGACGCGACGATCCATGGTGTAACTTAGCGGGCCCTGGCCCGAGCCTCAATCACAAGCCCGTCAAGGGCGACCGACGGCTTGCGCTGCGAGGGGGGGAGATCAGGCGGCGAAGCTGAGCCGGAGGGTCATCAGACTGGTCTCGCGGATCGGGGCGAGGTCCATCAGCGGATCCAGCAGCAGCTGCATGGACAGGCCAAACAACAGGGCGCCCGTGATCAGGGCCGCGGCGTCGGCGTCGATGCCGGCCCGCACCGCGCCCTCGGCCTGGCCGCGCAGGAAGAAGGACTCCAGGGCCTGCTCCACCTGCTTGTGGGCGGCCGCGAAAGGCGCGCGCAGCTCCGAGACGTCGGCCACGGCGCCGGCCAGGACCACGAAATAGGCTCGCAGCTCGCTGTCGCGGTCCAGGGCGGCCAGGAACACGTCGACATAGGCCAGCACCGCCTCCAGGCCGTTCAGCTCTTCGACCCGCCGGTCCTCCAACAAGCCCCCCAGGCGGCCCTGGAGATCGGCGATCAGGGCCTCGATCAGGCCCCGCTTGGAGCCGAACCTCTGGGTGACCAGGCCACGGCTGTAGCCAGCGCGGGCGCCGATGTTCTCGAAGGTGGCCGCGCCCATGCCGCGCTCCACCACCAGCTCGGCGGCGGCGGCCAGGAGCCGGCGTTCGGATTCGTCGCGTCGCTGCGCCTGGCTCCGGCGCGCTTTGACCTTCGTCAATGTCGTGACCATGTTGCGCACTCTAGAAAGTTGTTGGACAACTAACAAGTGGGCCGCGCTTGACCGTGGCCGCTCCAAGACAAGCAAGGCTGGAACCGCGCATGACCATCCCGTCCGATATCGCCCAGACCATCATCGACCCCCGCGCCTATGCGGACGGCAAGCAAGTGGACGACGCCTTCGCCTGGCTGCGCCGCGAGGCGCCCCTCGAGCAGGCGCAACCGGAGGGATTCGACCCCTTCTGGGTGGTGACCCGCCACGCCGACATCCTGGAGGTCGAGCGCCAGAACGAACTGTTCCACAACGGCGACCGTTCCACGGTGCTCACCACGATCGAAGCCGACCGAAAGGTCAGGGAGATGATGGGCGGAAGCCCGCACCTGGTCCGCTCCCTGGTGCAGATGGACAACCCCGACCACATGGCCTACCGGCGCCTGACCCAGGGCTCCTTTGTGCCGCAGAACCTGCGAGCGCTGGAGGGACGGATCCGCGAGATCGCCCGGGGCTTCGTGGACCGGATGGCGACGCACGGCGACCGCTGCGACTTCGCCCGCGACGTGGCCTTCCTCTACCCCCTGCACGTGATCATGGAGGTGATCGGGGTGCCGGAGTCCGATGAGCCTCGGATGCTGAAGCTGACCCAGGAGCTGTTCGGCAGCGCAGATCCCGAGCTGAGCCGCAGCGGGGGCGCCGCCCAGACCACCGATCAGGGCGTGGACACCATCCAGTCGGTGGTGATGGACTTCATGCTGTATTTCAACGCCATCACCGAGGATCGGCGGATCAATCCCCGCAACGACCTGGCCAGCGTGATCGCCAACGGCACGGTCAACGGACAGCCGCTCGGCCACCTTGAGGCGATGAGCTACTACATCATCGCCGCCACCGCCGGCCACGACACCACCTCGTCCACCACCGCCGGCGCCCTGTGGGCGCTCGCCGAGAACCCCGAGCAGTTCGCCAAGGTCAAGGCCAACCCGGCCCTGATCCCGGGTCTGATCGAGGAGTCGATTCGCTGGGTGACGCCGGTGAAGCACTTCATGCGGACGGCCACCGCCGACGCCGATCTGGCGGGCAGGAAGATCGCCAAGGGCGACTGGATGATGCTGTCCTATCCGTCAGGCAACCGCGACGAGGCGGTGTTCGCCGACCCCTTCAAGTTCGACGTCGAACGCACCCCTAACAAGCACGTGGCCTTCGGCTACGGCGCCCATGTCTGCCTGGGCCAGCATCTCGCCCGCATGGAGATGCGGATTCTCTGGGAGGAACTGTTCGCGCGCCTGGAGTCGGTTGAATTGGACGGCGCGCCTCGCAACATGGCGGCCAGCTTCGTCTGCGGTCCCAAGTCGGTTCCGATCCGCTTCAAGATGCACTGAGGAAGTCGCGTGTCCGAGCCGTTCAAGACCTGGCAATGCCGCACCTGCGGCTACATCTATGAAGAAGAATTCGGCGATCCGGCGGAGGGGCTGGCGGCGGGCACGCGCTGGGCCGATATTCCCGACAGCTGGATCTGTCCGCTCTGCGGGACGGCCAAGGCCGAGTTCGACATGATCGAACTCTGAGCCCCGCCCGACGTTGACTCACTCGCCGCCGGCTCGTATATGCGCCGGCTCTTGTAGACACCCCCGGGCGAGAGCCTGGTCTTTAAGAAGATACGGTCATGAAGGTTCGAAGCTCGCTCAAGTCGCTCAAGACGCGTCACCGCGACTGCAAGCTCGTGCGCCGCAAGGGCGTCGTCTACATCATCAACAAGACCAACCCGCGCTTCAAAGCCAAGCAAGGCTAAGGCTGCGGGGCCCAGATGCCGAAGGCGGTCATCTGGGACGTTGGTAATGTGGTCGTGCGCTGGAATCCGCGCACGCTCTATTCCCAGATCTTTCCAGAGCCGGTCGCTTGCGACCGGTTTTTGTCGTCGGTCTGCACCATGATCTGGCACGTCAACCACGACCTGGGCGTCACCTTCGCGGAGAACCGCGCGCCGCTGATCGCCCAGTTCCCGGAATATCGCGAGGCGATCGAGGCCTGGGAGACCCGCTGGTGGGACATGTTCTCCGGGACCATCCCCGAGAGCGAGGCCGCCATCGAGGCCCTGCACGCGGCCGGGGTTCCACAATACGGTCTGACCAACATGTCCGAGGAGACCTTCGACGGCACCATGGCCATGAGCCCGGCCTTCGGACGCCTGCGCGACATCGTGGTCTCGGCCCGCGAGGGCATGATCAAACCCGACCCGCGGATCTACGCCCTGACTTGCGAGCGCTTCGGCCTGGCGCCGGGCGACATCTTCTTCGTCGACGACAGCGTGGCCAATGTGGAGAGCGCGCGCGCCTTTGGCATCGACACCCACCATTTCACCGATCCGGCGGCGCTGCGGCCGGCGCTGGAGGCGCGCGGGCTGCTCTAGGCCGGAACTCTCTGTCCCGGCGGATGTTGTGCAGCGGTCCCATCGTCTCAGGAGATCGCCCATGAGCACCCCCCACGAACACGCCGTGAAGGTTCTGAACAGCCTGATCGAAACCACCCTCGACAGCGCCAACGGCTACAAGGAGGCCGCGCACAGCTCGCAGGACAGTCAGTACAAGACCATGTTCAGCGAGCGCTCGCTGAAGCGCATGAAGATCACCGGCGAGCTGCAGCAGGAGGTCCGCACCTTCGGCGGCGAGCCCGAGGACGATCAGTCGGTGCTCGGCAAGGCGCACAACATGTTCGTCGACCTGAAGGCCGCCGTCATGGGTCACGATGAAAAGGCCATCATCAACGAGGTCGAGCGCGGCGAGGACTTCATCAAGGCGAAGTACGAAAAGGCGCTGGCCGATGACGAGCTGCCGGCCACCGTGCGTGAGGTGGTGACTCGCGCCTTCGCTGACATCAAGGCCGACCACGACACCATGAGCGCCCTGAAGAAGAGCCTGAACTAGTCCGTCGGCCCCCGGCGCCTGGCGTCGGGGGCCGACCTCACGGCCTATTCGGTCCTGGCGGCCGCATCGACGGCCGCGTCGGTCTTGCGCGCAGCGGCGCCGGCTGCGGCTTGCGCGTTGTCGGCCGCATTGTCGACCGCGACCGCGGTGTTGGCGGCGGCGGCGTCAGCATTGGCGGCGGTGTCGTTCGCGGCCGAGGCCGCTGCGGCGCCGGCCTGGTCGGCGGCCTCCGCGGCGTGGTTCTCGGTCTTCTGCGAGCAGGCGGTCAGGGCGAGGCTGGCGACGGCGGCTGAGAGGGTCAGGGCGAGGCGCATGGGTTTCTCCGTTGATGTTCAAAGGTCTGCGGGCCCCACCCAGCCGACGGGAAGGCCGAGGCGCTCCCGCCTCGAATGAGGCCGAGGAGCTTAACCGCGGAGAGGCGCTTTGGATGCACGGCGAAGGCGACGCAGGGTCACCCTTGCGAGCCGCGCAGCTTCCAGAGCAGGGTGGCGCATCGACTGAAGGACCGTGGCGATGACCTCCCCCCAGCCTCTCCCCTCGATGATCGACCTGACGCCGCTCAACGAGACCTACCGTGCCGACCCCCACCTGGTGCTGGACGACCTGCGTGCCCGATGTCCGGTGCACCGCGACCCGGTGTCCGGAA
The DNA here is from genome assembly GCF_042714595.1 of Phenylobacterium ferrooxidans. Taxonomy (NCBI): domain Bacteria; kingdom Pseudomonadati; phylum Pseudomonadota; class Alphaproteobacteria; order Caulobacterales; family Caulobacteraceae; genus Phenylobacterium; species Phenylobacterium ferrooxidans. The sequence continues at coordinate 54,357 of NZ_JAOTJD010000018.1, forward strand.
ACTTCGTGATCAGCCGCTATGGCGACGTGCGCGCCATCGTGTCGGACCGGGAGCTGTGGCGCGATCCCCTGCGGGCGGAGCCCGCGGCGCTGTTCCAGCGGCAGCAGACGCAGAACTATGACCCCAGCCTGCCGCGCACCAGCCAGGCCAGCATCCTGACCCTGGACGATCCCGACCACGCCCGTATCCGCCAGCCCCTGGCACAGGCCCTCTACGCCCGAGTGGCCCGCTTCCGGCCGGAGGTGGAGCGCATCGTCGGCGAGGCCCTGGACGGTATGGCGGGCGCCGCGAGCCTGGACCTGATGGCTCGCTTCTGCGTGCCGATCCCTATCGACGCCATCGCCTCCATCCTGGGGGTCGACCACGACCGGCTGGCGGAGTTCCGCGACTGGTCGGAGGGCAGTATCCAGGGCCTCAACCCGTTCCGCACGCCCGAGCAGACCGCCGTCATGGAGACCGCCAGCGCGGCGCTGTCGGACTATTTCACCAAGACGATCGCCGCCCGGCGCCGCGCGCCCCGGGACGACCTGATCAGCGACATGGTGGGGCTGCAGGCGGCGGGCGCGGACCTCAGCGACGACGAGCTGCGGATCAACCTGACCGCCCTGCTGATCGGCGGCAATCTCACCACCACCGATCTGATCGGCAACGCCGTACGCCTGCTGCTGTTGAACCCTGCGGAGCTGGCCAAGCTGAAGGCCGATCGCAAGATCATCAACGGTCTGGTGGAGGAGGTGCTGCGCTACGAGCCGCCGGTGGACATCACCGGCCGGATCGCGTCTTCGGACATGGAGGTGGGCGGCTGTCCGGTGAAGGCCGGCCAAGCCATGACCGTCTCCCTGCGCGCCGCCAACCGAGATCCGGAGGTCTACGAGGACCCGCACCGCTTCGACGTGACCCGCAAGCACAAGCCCCACGTGGCCTTCGGCGGCGGCGCCCATATCTGCATCGGCGCGCCCCTGGCGCGGCTTGAGGCCCAGGTCGCCCTGGTCATGCTGTTCGACCGCTTCCCGAACCTGAAGCTGGCCCATCCGGACGAGACGCCGGCGTGGCGCAGGCTACCCTTCTTCCGGGGCATGGAGCGCCTCGAGGTGCTGACCTAGGCGCGCCAACCCAGCGTTGACCCCGATCAAGGCCGACCAGGGCCAGGCCGGCCAGGGTTGAGGCCAATTCGCGGCGGAGGCGCCCGGGGCCGAACATGGACTCTTCCCACACGACGCCGGCCTTCGACATCCGCGGTCTGTCCAAGGTCTACAGGACAGAGGCCGGGGAGGTGCACGCCCTGCGCGGCGTCGACCTGCAGATCGCCAAGGGCGAGACCCTGGTGCTGCTGGGCCCGTCGGGCTCGGGGAAGTCGACCCTGCTCAACATCCTTGGCGGGCTCGACCGGGCGAGTTCGGGATCGGCGCGTTTCCATGACCTGGAGCTGACCACCGCCAGCGACCGGGAACTGACCCGGTACCGACGGGCGAGCGTCGGCTTCATTTTCCAGTTCTTCAACCTGGTTCCCAGCCTGACGGCGCGGGAGAATGTGGCCCTCATCACCGAAATCTCCCGCGATCCCATGCCGCCGGAGGAGGCCTTGGCCCGTGTCGGCCTGGCGGAACGACTGGATCACTTCCCCGCCCAGCTCTCCGGCGGCGAGCAGCAGAGGGTGGCCGTGGCGCGCGCCATCGCCAAGCGACCCGAACTGCTATTCTGCGACGAACCCACCGGATCGCTGGACAGCGAGAGCGGGGTCCGCGTCCTGGAGGCCATCGCCGAGGTCACCGCCGCGGTGGGGGCGACCACTATGATCGTCTCCCACAACACCTCCATCGGGGCGATGGCCGACCGCGTCATCCGCTTCCGCGACGGCCAGATCACCGAGGTGGCGGCCAACCCCCGCAAGACGGCGCCGAGGGAGATGGCCTGGTGAGGCTCGCCCCCCTGGATCGCAAGGTGCTGCGCGACCTGTGGCGCATGAAGTGGCAGGTGATGGCCATCGCCCTGCTGATCGCCTGCGGGGTCTCGGTGGCGGTGATGTCCTTCTCCGCCCAGCGGGCTCTGGCGACGGCCCAGGCCGCGTTCTACGAAGAGACCCGCTTCGCCGACGCCTTCGCCCAGGCCAAGCACGCCCCGCTGTCCCTGGCGCGGGATCTTGCGGCCATCGAGGGTGTGAGCGCGCTCGACGTGCGGATCGCCGAGGTGGGGCTGATGGATGTGCCCGGCCTGGCGCGGCCGGCGACCGCCCGGCTGATCGCCCTGCCGCAGGACGAGCGGGCGGCGCTCAATGGGATCGTGCTGGTCGAGGGGCGGCTCCCGGACCCCGCGCGCACCGACGAGGCCGTGGCCCTGAAGACCTTCATGACCGCCGCCCACCTTCATCTGGGGCAGAAGCTGAGCGCGGTGATCGGCGGGCGGACCTTCGATTTCAAGATCGTCGGAGCGGCCCTGTCGCCCGAGTACGTCTATGTCCCGGCCCCGGAATCCTTCATGCCCGATGACGCTCACCAGGGTGTGCTGTGGGCGCCGCGGCCCGCGGTGGAGCGGGTGGCCGGCATGTCTGGGGCCTTCAACACCGCGGCCCTCCGCCTCGCGCCCGGGGTCGCGGTCGCCGGTGTGTTGCGGGACGTCGATCGTCTCCTGGCGCCCTATGGCGGCCGGGCGGCCTACGCCCGGGCCGACCAGCCCTCCCACGCGTTCCTGGATGCCGAGCTCAAGGAGCTGTCTACCTCGGCCACCATCCTGCCGCCGATCTTCCTGCTGATCGCCGCGGCCCTGGTGCATCTGGTGGTCACCCGGCTGGTGGAGGCCGAGCGCGAGCAGATCGGCCTGCTCAAGGCTTTCGGCTACAGCGATCTGGAGGCGGCCTCACCCTATCTGAAGCTGGCGGGCGCGATCGGCCTGACCGGCGCCGTGGCGGGAGGGCTGCTGGGCGGCGCCCTGGGGGCGGCGATCGTCGACGTCTATCGGGACTATTTCCGTTTTCCGGTCCTGGATGTGACCTTCCATTGGCCGGCCTTCGCCGGCGCCTCGGCGGTGGCTGTCGGGGCGGCCCTGGCCGGGTCGTTGATGGCCGTGCGCCGCGCCGCGGCGCTGTCGCCGGCGGTGGCCATGTCGCCGCCGCGGCCCGCCGCCTATCGCGCCGGCCTGCTGGACCGCCTGGTGCGGGGCGCTGGGGTCGACCAGGCCACCCGGATGGTGGTGCGCCACCTGGAGCGGTTCCCGATGCGGGGCGCCCTCGCCGCCCTGGGCTTGGCCTCCAGCCTGTCCCTGCTGGTGGGGACCCAGTTCTTGTTCGACAGCATCGACCAGGTTGTGGACCAGGCCTATTTCCGCACCCAGCGCTGGACGGAGTCGGTCGGCCTGGCCGAGGCGCGCGGGATCGCCGCCGTCATCGAGATCGGACGCCTGCCCGGGGTGACGGCGGCCGAGCCCGTGCGTGTGGTGGCCGCACGCCTGAAGGCCGCCGGGCGCGAGGAGACCACCCGCCTGGTGGGCCTGGACTCCGACGCGCGCCTGCAGCAGCCCCTGGACGCCCGCGACCAGCCCATCGCGTTCAAGGGGGACGGCCTGGTGGTGAGCGAAGCGCTGGCGGGACGCCTCGGCCTGCAGGCCGGCGACCGGGTCTGGGTAGAGGTGCTGGACGGACGCAGGCCGAGCGCCCTGATGACCATTAACGCCCTTGCCCGCGACTATACGGGCTTCGCCGCCTATCTGGACCGTCGCGCCCTGAACCGGCTGATGGGCGAGGGCGACCTGGCCAACCGCGCCGAGCTGCTGGTGGCGTCCGACGCACGGCCGGCCTTCTACCGCGCCGTGGAGGCCAGGCCTGGCATCGTCGGCGCCTCCTCCCGCGACGAGACGGTGGCCGCCTGGCGCCAGGCCATGGCCGAAGCCTTCCGCGTGACCCTGATCTTCTATGTCGGCTTCGCCGCCGCGATCGCCTTCGGGGTGGCCTACAACGTCACCCGCATCTCGCTATCGGAGCGGTCGCGGGACCTGGCCACCCTGCATGTCCTGGGCTTCGGCCATGGGGAGTGCGCCTATATCCTGGCCGGCGAGCTGGTGATCCTGGCCCTGGCGGCGGTTCCGCTCGGAGTGCTGGGGGGGCAGGCCCTGGCCCATGGTCTGGTGGCCGCCTATTCGCGCGACGAGCTGCGGCTGCCGGCGGTGATCACCGCTCAGAGCTATGGCCTGGCCATCGCAGCCTATCTGAGCGCCGTGCTGCTGGGCGGGGCGCTGGTGGTGCGCCGCATCTGGGGGCTCGACCTCGTGAGCGTTCTCAAGACCAGGGAGTAGGGCCATGGCCGACATCAAGTGGGTGAGATGGGCGCTGGCGGGCGCGGCGGCGGCCGTGGCCGCGGGCGCCCTGGCCCTGCTGCTGGTCCCACGCCCCGTGCCGGTGGAGGTCGGCGCCGCAACCGTGGGCCCCATCGCCCTGAGCGTCGCCGACCAGGGCTTGGCCCGGGTGCGGGAAGCCTATCTGGTGGCCGCCCCGGTTTCCGGCCGGCTCGAACGGGTTGAGCTGCATGTCGGGGACCCGGTCGTGGCGGGCACGACTGTGGTGGCCCGGATACGCCCCGCCAGCGCCGATCTGATGGACCCTCGCGCCCGAACCCAGGCCGAGGCGGCCGCGACGGCGGCCCAGGCCGCGGTTGGCGCCGCCCAGGCTCAGCAAGAGCAGCTGGCGGCCGAGGCGCGCAAGGCCGATGGCGACCTCGCCCGGGTCCGGGTCCTGGCCGAGAAAGGCTTCGCCGCCCGCCAGGCCCTGGAGTCGGCCGAGGCCCAGAGCCGCGCCGGTCGCGCCGCAGTGCGGGCCGCCGCCGCCCAATTGGCGGTCCGGCGATCGGAACTGGCGGTGGCCCGCGGCGCCCTGCTGGGCCCCGACGCCGCCGGCGGCCAGGCGGTGACAGTGACCTCGCCAGCGTCGGGTTATGTCACCCGTGTGCTGCAGGAGAGCGCCGCGCCGCTGGCCATGGGCGCGCCCTTGCTGGAGGTCAGCGACCAGGCCGGCCTGGAGGCGGCTATCGAGTTCCTGTCCCAGGACGCGGTGCGGATCGCCGAGGGCATGGGCGCCGAGATCTATGACTGGGGCGGCCCCGGAACCCTGCCGGCGGTGGTGCGCCGGGTGGAGCCCCAGGCCTTCACCAAGACCTCGGCCCTGGGGGTCGAGGAGCAGAGGGTGCGGGTGCTGTTGCAACTCACCGGCCCGCCGGCGACCTGGGCGCGTCTGGGGCCGGGCTACCGCGTCTGGGGCCGGGTGATCCTGCGCCGATCGCCCCACGCCCTGAAGGCGCCCGTCGGCGCCCTGGTGCGCGCCGACGGGCGCTGGGCGGTTTACCGGATCGAGGCCGGGCGGGCGCGGCTGATCCCCATCACGGTCGGCGCCCTCGCCGACCAGGAGGCCGAGGTGCTGTCGGGGCTGAAGGGGGGCGACCGGCTGGTGGTCTTCCCCTCTGACAAGGTCCGCGACGGCGCGCGGGTCAGAGCGCGGGCGAGGACGGCGGACTGACGGCTCAGAGCTGGATGACAGCGGCCCGGCGCGAGGCTAGTGTCCGCCGCTTTCCAGCCTCCGACCCGCGAGTTCCCATGGCCGACGACGCCACCGCCCACGCCGACATCCTGAACCAGACGGCCCAGGGCCAGCTGAAGAGCATCATCGAGCGCATCGAGCGCCTCGAACAGGAGAAGTCGGAGATCGCCGAGCAGATCAAGGAGGTCTTCGCCGAGGCCAAGGGCAACGGCTTCGACGTCAAGATCCTGCGCAAGGTGATCCGCATCCGCAAGCAGGACGCCGCCAAGCGCCAGGAAGAAGATGCGATCCTGGATCTCTACCTCTCCGCGCTCGGAGTGATTTGAAGCGCGGCCCACCAGACCGGAAGGCGCAGGCCCAGCGGGCCGCGCTGAACGCCCTGAGGCGCGCCCAGCGCACGGCCGACAAGGCGGGCGTCAAGCTCTCCGACTGGGAGGGCGAATTCCTCGACTCCGTCACCGAGCGGGTGAAGACCTATGGCCGCGCCTTCGCCGATCCCGAGAAGGGCGGCGCGGGTGAGGCCTTCTCGATGATGCAGCACATCAAGCTGAAGGAGATCGTCGCCAAGGCCAAGGGCGAGCCGCGCTTCCCACCTAAGCGTGGCGGCGGCTTCAAGCGCCGGGGTCCTGCCAAGCCCGAGCCCGAGGGCGACTGACCTCCGTGATCGATGAAGACTCCCTCCCGGCCCTGGTGGCCCGGGCCCGACGGGCGGCCTTGACCCTGAAGGCCGTCACCCACCGGCAGAGGCGCGCCGGACACGCCCTCTACATCGTGCTGCTGGAGGATCGCCGTCGCACCCCGCCGTGGGGCTTCTATGTGGGCGAGACCTCGCGCGATCCCGACCTCCGGTTCGACCAGCACAAGACCGGATACAAGGCGAGCCGCCATGTGAACCGCTTCGGCGTGCGTCTGCTCCCCGAGGTGGTGGCGCACCTCAATCCCCTGCGGCGCTGGGAGGCCATCGAACTGGAAGCCGCCCTGGCCGAGGCCTTCCGCAACGCCGGCCTGCCCTGGGTTGAGGGCGGCCACTAGCCGAACGCGGGTCGGGGAACCTCAGGCGCGCGGAATGCGTAGGGAAGGGTGACAGGAGTTCCCGCCATGCCTTTGCCCTTCGCGCTTTCCCTCTGGTTCCACGTCATGTGGGGCTCAGCCATGCCTGCCGCTCCCAAGACACCGGCGCTGCCGGAGTAGGACGTCCTTCTCCCGCAAGAGAAGAAGGAGTCTAGGGCACCAAGGCCGCGCCGCTCGTCACGCCGCCGCGGTGGCGTCGTCGCCCTCGCCCTTCTCCAGGATCCCCTCCAGGCCCTGCTCGCGCACCTTGCGATAGAGGGTGGAGCGACCGATGCCGAGGCGGCGCGCGACCTCGCTCATGTGGCCGGCATAGATCTCGATGGCCAGCTGGATGAGGTCGCGCTCGATCTCCTCCAGGGTGCGCAGGTGGCCGCGGCCGTCGAGAATACGCACCGGCGCGTCCGTCGGCATCTCGGCCATCAGTTGCTGGGCGGTGGGCAGCACCGGCGGGGCGGCCATCAGCGAGGTCGGCGACACCGCCTCGGGCGGCGGGGCCGCGACGCCCGAGATCGCCGGGAAGTCGTAGGGCTGCAGATAGGGGGAGTCGGCCAGGACGATGGCGCGATAGACGGCGTTCTCCAGCTGGCGGACATTGCCCGGCCAGTCGAAGGCCGTGAGGAAGGCCAGGGTCTCGGCCGAGGCGCCGGTGACCGACTTGCCCTCTTCGATGTTGAAGCGGCGGATGAAGTGCTCCACCAGGGCCGGGATGTCCTCGCGCCGTTCGCGCAGGGCCGGGGCCTCGATTGGGAAGACGTTCAGGCGATAGAACAGGTCCTCGCGGAACTGGCCGTCTTTCACCGCCTGGGCGGGATCGCGGTTGGTGGCCGAGACGATACGGACGTCGACCTTCAGGGAGCGCTTGGAGCCGATGGCGTCCACCTCGCCCTCCTGCAGCACGCGCAGCAGCTTGACCTGCATGTCGAGGGGCAGCTCGCCCACCTCGTCCAGGAACAGGGTGCCGCCATTGGCCTCCTGGAACTTGCCCAGGTGCTTGTCGGTCGCGCCGGTGAAGCTGCCCTTCTCGTGACCGAACAGGATGCTCTCGATCAGGTTCTCCGGGATGGCTCCGCAGTTCACCGCCACGAAGGGCTTGCCGGCGCGGTCGGATGACCCGTGCACGGCGCGCGCGATCACTTCCTTGCCGACCCCGCTCTCGCCGGTGATCAGGATGGGGATGGAGGACTTGGCCGCCCGCTCGCCCAGGCGCTTGACCATGGTCATGGCGGGCGAGTCGCCCACCATGTCGGCGAAGCTGGCGCGGCCGGTGGCGTGCTTCTTCAGCCGCTCCACCTCGCTCTTCAGCGACCCCAGGTTCAGGGCGTTGCGGATCGAGACGATGATCCGTTCGGGCGAGGCCGGCTTGACGAAGAAGTCGCACGCGCCGGCCTGCATGGCGGCCACCACGGTGTCGATGCCGCCGGTCGCGGTGATGACGATGACCGGCTGGTGGTGACCCCGGGCCCGCATCTCCTTCAGCGTGTCCTGGCCGGTGATGCCGGGCATCACCAGGTCCAGCAGCACCAGGTCGGTCGCCGCGCCCGACTGCAGGCGGGCGATCGCCTGGTCGCCGTTCTCGGCGTGGACCGCGACAAAGCCCTCGCGCTCCAGCACCGCCTGGATCAGCCTGCGCTGCGTCGGATCATCGTCGACGACAAGGACCGTCTTGGTCATTTGAAAACACCCACCAGAACCGGGCGCCGCCACATGGACGAGGCCTCTTGTTGACCCGGATTGATACAGGCCTTGGGTAAAGGACGGGTTTCGGAGTCCTGAGTCGGACGTTAACGGCGCGCTTCCGGAGCCGCGGGCTAACGGGGTCTGACGTCACGTCACAGGTTGCGGCCTCGGCGCCTGCGCGCATAGTAGCGCTAGGGCCGGAAGACACGGTCGGGAGGACATCATGAAGCTTACCAAGCTCGCCATCGTCGTGGCGTTGGCCGCCGCCGTCGCCGCCTGCGGACAGGGCAAGCCGGGCGACCTGGACGCCAAGCGGCTGGTCGCGGCGTCAGGCAATGGCGACTGGATGTCCGTTGGCCGGACCTATGACGAGCAGCGCTACAGCCCCCTGACCAAAATCGACACCAAGAACGTCGGGACGCTCGGCCTGGCCTGGCACCACGAGTTCGACACCGATCGCGGCCAGGAGGCCACCCCGGTGGTGGTCGATGGCGTCATGTACACCACCACCGCCTGGTCCAAGGTCTACGCCTTTGACGCCAAGACCGGCGAGCAGAAGTGGGCCTTCGACCCCAAGATCGACGGCGCCAAGGCCTTCGACGCCTGCTGTGATGTGGTCAACCGCGGCGTGGCGGTCTGGAAGGGCAAGGTCTATTTCGGGACCCTCGACGGCCGCCTGATCGCGTTGGACGCGGGCACGGGCAAGCCGGTGTGGAGCGTCCAGACCACCGACAATTCCCAGCCCTATACGATCACCGGCGCGCCCCGGATCATCAAGGACAAGGTGCTGATCGGCAACGGCGGCGCCGAGTACGGAGTGCGCGGCTATCTGTCGGCCTATGACGCCGGCACCGGGAAGATGGCGTGGCGTTTCTTCACCACCCCTAATCCCGACGGCAAGCCCGATGGCGCGGCCTCCGACAAGGTGATGGCCGAGAAGGCCGCGGCCACCTGGTTCGGCGACGGCTGGAAGAAGACCGGCGGCGGCGGCACGGTCTGGGATTCCATGGCCTACGATCCGGATCTCGACATCCTCTATGTCGGCGTCGGCAATGGTTCGCCCTGGAACCACGTGAAGCGGTCGGACGGCAAGGGCGACAACATCTTCCTGTCCTCGATCCTGGCCCTGAAGCCTGAAACCGGGGCCTATGTCTGGCACTATCAGACCACCCCGGCCGAAACCTGGGACTACACCGCCACCCAGCACATCATCCTGGCTGACATCACCGTGGCCGGCGCGCCGCGCAAGGTGTTGATGCAGGCGCCCAAGAACGGCTTCTTCTATGTCCTGGACCGGGCCACCGGCGAGCTGCTCTCGGCCAAACCCTATGTGCAGATCACTTGGGCCACGGGGGTCGATCCCAAGACCGGGCGGCCCATCGAAACCCCCGGCGCGCGCTATGAGAATGCGCCGTCCCTGCAGTTCCCCGGTCCGCTGGGCGGCCACAACTGGCATCCGATGTCGTTCAGTCCGCAGACCGGCCTAGTCTACATCCCGGCCCAGGTCCTGCCCTTCGCCTATGTCAACGATCCCAACTACAAGCACCGCCAGGGCGCCTGGAACCTGGGCGGCGACTTCCTCGCCAACGCCCTGCCCAACGACAAGGCCCAACTTGCGGGTTTGAAGGCCATGTTCAAAGGCCAACTCGTCGCCTGGGACCCCGTGGCGCAAAAGGCCCGCTGGACCGTGGAGCACCCCTATTTCTGGAACGCCGGCGTGATGTCGACGGCGGGCGGCCTGGTGTTCCAGGGCAACGGCCTGGGTGAGTTCGTCGCCTATGAGGCCACCACCGGCAAGAAGCTATGGAGCTACAGGACCGAGAACGGCGTGGTCGCCGCCCCCTCCACCTATGAGATCGACGGTGAGCAATACGTGGCCCTGATGGTGGGCTATGGCGGCGGGGCGCCGGTCTCGGCCTCGGTGGTGCTGCGCGAGCGGCCGAGGTTGGCCGGCCGGCTGCTGGTGTTCAAGCTGGGGGGCAAGGCGGTGGCCAAGCCCTACGACATCCCGGTGGTCCCGAACCTGGAGCTCACTGGCGTCACGTCGACCGGCGATGTGAAGGCGGGCTTCGCCCTCTTCCACAACAACTGCCAAGTCTGCCACGGGCCCAGCGCCTCGGGCGCCTATCTGCCCGACCTCAAGAAGTCGCAGATGCTGCTGGCCGCCGAGAGCTGGAAGTCGGTGGTCATCGACGGCGCCCTGAAGGATCGAGGGATGGCCGGCTTCGCCCGCTTCCTGACGCCCAAGGACGCCGAGGACATCCGCGCCTATGTCCTGACCGAGGCCCGCAACGCCCAGGCCGGCGCGAAGCCGGCCAAGGTCCAGGGCGCCAAGTAGGCCCATCACGGGGGATCGCCACGGCGGCGGTCCCCCGTGGGGACCCTGACCGTGAGCCTGCCGTCGATCAACTGAGCGCGTGGTGAACGGCCTCTTAGGGGCGTTCATTCACGCAGCATTCAGCGCCGGCGGGGCATTGCGAGGGCTCAATGCAGATCGCCAACACCCTTGCGGCCCCGCAGCCCGTCCTGCCAGACACCGTCGCCGCCGCGGCCATGGTGCTGCACGACCGCAGCGGGGCGCTGAGTCTCGACCAGCAACTGGGCGCCTATCAGGACCTGGCCAGCCGTTGGCGCGCCGCCCCCTCCGGTGAGCGCCAGGCGCTCGCCAGGGCGCTGACCGAATCTCCCTTCGGCCAGCGAGTGCAGTCGACTCTGAACGGCTTCACCCGGGCCGCCTGGGCCGGCCCCCATGCCGCCCCGCCGGAACCGCAGGCCAAGCTGCTCACCGCCTTCGACAGCCTGTCGGCGGGCGATCAGCAGATTGTGGCCGGGCTGCAGGTGGATGAGGCCGGCGCCCCCGCCTACGGCTCGCCCGCCGAGTACCGAGCGCGCCTGCAGGCCGACTTCGACGCCGCCCAGCCGCGCAAGGCCGACACTGTCAGCCTGTCGCCCGAGGCCAAGGCCCACCTGGCGGGCGCTTCGCAGGCCGTACCGGCCGCCGAGACCGAAGTTTCGCCGGCGCGCGCGGCGGCGCTCGCCGCCTACACCCGCCTCTCGCGCTAGGCGGAAGCCGGCTCGTTTTCGCGGAAGGTCTGGAGCTGGTCCTCCAGCGCCTTGGCGAAGGCCGGGCGGGCCAGGCAGCGGGCGCGATAGGCGTCGAGGTTGGGGAACGTCTTCAACGCCCCGCACGCCTCCAGTTCACGCAGCACCGTGGCCATCAGGATGTCGCCGGCGGTGAAGCGGCCCTCCAGATAGTCCTTGTCGCCAAGCGCCTTGCTGAGCGAGGTCAGGCGGGCGTCGAGATTGGCCTGGGCCGAGGGGCGGCGGCCCTCCGTCCAGGCCTCGCCGGCATAGAAGCCGTCCAGCTGCACAAGGTTCTGGGCCTGGGGCTCGATGGAGTTGAGCGCCGCGAAGATCCAGGTGCTGACCCGGGCCAGGCCCGCCTCGTCCCGGGGCGCCAGGGCCTCGGACTTGGCGGCCAGGCGCAACACGATGGCGCCGGACTCAAACATCTCCACCTCGTCGTCGCGATAGGCCGGGACCTGTCCGAAGGGCTGCCACTGGCGATAGCCCTCCGTATCGCCATCGATCAGGATCACCTCATAGGGCAGACCCGCCTCCTCCAGGGCCCAGCGGACGCGCAGGTCGCGCACCCACCCTTGCGCGAAGGGCGGCGCCCAGCGGAAGGCGGTGAACTGGATGGTCATCGGCCAGGTCCTTCAGTCGTCGTGGCGGGGGCGGCCGGAGCGGGGAGCGCCGACAGGGTGAGCAGGTCACGCCGCGCCCGGTCGGGGTCGGCCAGCTCGGTTTCCAGCGCGGCATGGACCGCGGCCCACAGCGGCAGGGCGGCGGCGAGACGGTCCTGGCCGGCGGCGGTGAGGGCCACGCGGCGGGCGCGATGGTCCTCGGGATCGACGCTGATCTCCGCCAGACCCTCCCGGACCAGGGGCTTCAAGGCGGCGGTGAGGGTGGTGCGATCGGCGCCCAGGGTGGCCGCCACCAGGCTCATCGGCGCCGGCCGGCCTCCGTTGAGAGCGTTGAGCAACGAGAATTGGCCGTTGGTCAGCCCCACCGGCCGAAGCGCCCCGTCAAAACGCCGCGCCAGGGCGCGCGCCGCGCGCTGCGCGTGCAGGCACAGGCAGGTGTCACGGGCGTGAAGGGTGGTGTCGAGGGCGACGGTCGAGGTCATTGGCGTCAACTTATGTTGATATCAACTAAATGCGTCAAGCCGGGCGGGAGCGTGGTGGGCTGGCTGGCATTGATCACCGCGACCCTGCTCCATGCTGACGCTCCGCGTCAGCAGCCTGTGGCAGATATGGGCGGCGCCACGGAGCGCCGGCTTGAAGGAGACGAGACATGATCGCGGGAAGCTGCTGCTGCGGCGCGGTGCGGTTCGAACTGGCGGCGCCGCCCACCATGATGGCCACCTGTCATTGCACGCGGTGCCGAAAGGCGGGGATCAGCACCTTCGTCTTCGTCGACCGGGCAACGTTCCGATGGGTCGAGGGGCAGGACATGGTGGCCAACTACGCGCCGGCCCCGCCCTATCAGTTCTCCCGGTCGTTCTGCCGCGGCTGCGGCACGGCCTTGGGCGAACCCCTGTCGCCGGCCGACTCGTTCCCGATCTCGGCCAACTGCCTGGACGGCGACCCCGGCGTCCGCAACCGGTTCCACGAGTTCGTGGCCGAGAAACCGGCCTGGTACGAGATCTGCGATGGGGCCAAGCAGTTCGAGGGGTATCCGGTGCGGGCGCGTTCGTGATGGCGACCGGTATCCAGCTGCGCCAGGAGGTCCGGAGACAATGGCGCCGGGTCCGCCCTAGTCCCGCCTCAGGCGCCGCGCTAAACCCTGCCCATGAACGCGCCCGTGAAACTTGACGCCCTGCCCGAGTGGCAGCTCTCCGACCTCTATGCCGGGCGTGATGACCCGAAGATCGAGGCCGACCTTACCGCCGCCAAGGCCGCCAACGACGAGCTCGTGAAGCTGAAGGGGCGGTTCGTGGCGCTGCGGAGCGATCCGCTGCACCTGGGCGAGCTGCTGGACCATGGGATCGGGCTCTATGAGAGCGCGGTGAACGGGCTGTGGGCCGTGGGGGCCTATGCCGGCCTGGCCTCTTCGGTGGCCAAGGACGATCCGGTCTGGGCCAAGTTCGAGGGTGACCTGCGCACCCGGTCCTCGCAGATCGGCGCCGAGAGCCTGTTCTTCACCCTGGAGCTCAACCAGCTCGAGGACAACGAGATCGAGATGGCCTTCAAGGCCCATCCCCCCGCCGCCCGCTGGCGCTCGTGGATGCGGCGGGTGCGGCTGTCGCGGCCGCACGAGCTGTCGCCGGACCTCGAACGCCTGCTGATCGACCGCTCGCCCGCGGTGGCCAACTGGGTGCGCCTGTACGACGAGACCCTCGCCCGGCTGACCGCCAAGGTGGGCAAGGAGAACCTGAGCCTGCCCGAGGTGCTGAATCGCCTGTCGGACCCCGACGTGACCCGTCGCAAGGCCGCCGCCCAGGGTCTCGCCAAGGCCCTGGAGGAGCGAACGCCGGAACTGGCGCTCTCCATGAACACGCTGGCCTTTGAGAAGCAGGTGGAGGACCGCTGGCGGAAGTATCCGACCCCGGCCGCCAGCCGCCACATCGCCAACGAGGTGGACGCCGACGCCGTCGAGGCCCTGGAGGCTGCGGTGGTGGAGGCCTATCCGCGGGTCAGCCACCGCTACTATGCGCTGAAGGCCAAGTTGATGGGCCGCAAGACCCTCGACTACTGGGACCGCAATGCGCCGCTCGATACGGCCCAACCGCGCGCCTATGACTGGAAGCAGGCGCAAGGGATGGTGCTGGAAAGCTTCGCCGACCTGGCGCCCAAGTTCGCCGACACCGCCAAGACCTTCTTCGACCGACCCTGGATCGACGCCCGGCCCCGGGCCGGCAAGCAGTCGGGCGCCTATAGCCACCCGGTGACCGCTGAGCGCCACCCCTATGTGTTCATGAACTATATGGGCGAGCGCCGCGACGTGCTCACCCTGGCCCACGAGCTGGGGCACGCCGTTCATCAGACCCTGTGCCAGCCCCTGGGCACCTTGCTGGCCGACACCCCGCTGACCCTGGCCGAAACCGCCTCGATCTTTGGTGAGGGCCTGGTGTTCGAGCGGCTGCTGGCCGCAGCCTCCAAGGCCGAGCGGCTGGGATTGCTGGCCGGCCAGATCGAGGACGGCATCAACACCGTGGTGCGCCAGATCGCCTTCCACCGCTTCGAGACCCGGTTCCACGCGGCCCGTCTTGAGGGTGAGCTCTCGGCCGAGCAGATCGGCGCGATCTGGCTGGAGACCATGGGCGAGAGCCTGGGCCCGGCCATCAAGCTCAACAAGGGCTACGAGCACTATTGGGCCTATGTCAGCCACTTCGCCCACGCGCCCTTCTATGTCTACGCCTACGCCTTCGGGGACCTGCTGGTGCGCGGCCTGATGGAGAAGCGCCGCGAGGATCCGGCCGCCTTCGCCCCCCTCTATGAGGACCTGCTCTCGGCCGGCGGCACCCGGACCTATGTCGAGGCCCTGCGCCCCTTCGGCCTCAATCCTCGCGGGAAGGCCTTCTGGACCGCCGGCATGGCCCAGATGGAACGGCTGGTGGACGCCTTCGAGGAACTGGTCTGATCCAACGGCGAAGCTGCGCGTTCATGGAGCCATGACAACACCTGACGCGCCGCTCGTCCGCAAGCCGATCTTACAGCGGATCGAGACCCGCGCCCTGTTGATCTGGCTGGCCGGCGCGGCGGCGATCTGGGGGTTCTTCAACATGGCCAGCGAGGTGACGGAGGGCGACACCGACATCGTCGATCAGCAGCTGCTGCTGATGCTGCGCCAGCCGAGCGACCTCAGTGACCCCATCGGCCCACGCTGGGTCGAGGAGGCGATGCGCGACATCACCGCCCTGGGCGGCTTCACCTTCCTGACCATCGCCACCATCGTCGCGGTGCTGCTGTTCAGCTTCCACGGCAAGCGGCGGCAGGCGTGGATTCTGGCCGGCACGGTGCTGGCGGCGCAGATGTCGAGCGAGGTGCTGAAAACCCTCTACGATCGCCCGCGGCCCGACCTCGTGCCGCACGGGAGCTTCGTCTACACCCAGAGCTTCCCCAGCGGGCACTCGGCCCTGTCGGCCGCGGTGTTCCTGACCCTGGCCACCCTGATCGCCAGCGTCGAGAAGCGGCCCAACTCAAAGATCCTGATCTATGTCCTGGCTCTGCTGATCACCGTCGGGGTGGGGTTCAGCCGGGTCTTTCTGGGCGTGCACTGGCCAAGCGATGTGCTGGCCGGCTGGAGTCTCGGCGCCACCTGGGCCTTCGGCGCCTGGATCGTGCTGGAGTGGATGCGTCGCCGCGACGTCAGCCGGGAGGGAGCCTAGCTGTTCGAACCGCCGACCGTCTCACATGGATCAGAAAACGCTCTAGCTATCCGGCTGGTAGGCCAGGCCCGCGGCGGCGAGGTCGGACAGCAGGATCTCGGTGAGGGCCACCAGTTCCGCGATGCCGGCGACCACGGCGGGGCGGGCCACCACCTCGGCGGGCACGATCAGGCCGCCTTTGTCGCGCCGCACCAGGCCCTTGGCCTCCAGCTGTAGCAGGCTGCGGCGCACGGTCTCGTAGGGTAGCAACAGATACTTCGCCAGGCCGTAGACGCTGATCGGGCGCCGTTCGGCGTCGGGCAGGATGTCGGCTAGGCCAGCATGGGCCAGGGCGGCGTCGGGGTCCTGGGTCAGGTTCCGCACATTGGCGAGGTTGACCGCTCGCAGGATCAGCACCGCTAAGGGTTCCAGGTCCATGACCCGGGACATGTGGCAAGCGGTCTCCAGACAATAGGCGCTCACGGCGCGATTGACCTGCCGGAACTGGTCGGGGCTCGCGGGTTGGCGCAGGCCGGAGTCGGAGACCCCCAGCCGGCCCGCCGCCTGCACGAACTCGACCGTGGCAGCCCAATTCTCGGCCGCCACGGCCATCAGGCGGGGGTCGAGGAAGGCACGGGCGGGGATGATCACCCCGCCGGGGACGGTCTCGCACATGCCGACCTGGGTCAGCTTCTTCACATGCCGTCGCGTAGTCTCGTAGGGCATGCCCAGGTTGCGGGCCGCCAAATAGATACTGACCGGCTCCCGCATATGGTCGGGGGGAAGGCCGGGCACGCCGGCATGGGGCTCGGCGATGGGCTCCCGTGAGGCGGTCAGGGCGGCGACATTGGCCCGATTGATTTCGAGGAAGACCAGGACGGTGGCGACGTCCCGGCTCATCGAGCGGGCCACGCGCCGCGCGGCGTCGAGCTGGAAATCCCCGCCGAGACGGGAGAGCAGGCGGCGGCGGTCCACGCCGTGCGTGTCTTCAGGCATGCCTATGGTTTACCGAACGCCGCGACGGAATATCAAGCTTAACTACGGACCAGCGCCGACTTGGCGATGATGTGGCGACAGATCTTCTTGATTCCGGCAGGCATGGGGCCGGCGCGCTCGTTCGGGCGCCTGCGTGAGGCTCTAGTCCCGGATCAGCAGCGCGATCAGGGCGTCCGCGTGCCGCTCGATCTCGGCCTTATCCGACATGTCGATACCATAGGCATGGCGCACCTCGCCGGCCAGAGTGAAGGGCGATTGGGCGGCGGCCGCGAGCATGTAGATCAGGTTGCGGAGGGGCACGCGGGGCAGGTGACCCTGGTCCATCAGCGGCCGGAGCAGGCGCCTCAACGCGCGGTGTTGGGGTCCGACGATCTGCTCGGCGATCCAGGCGACGCGGTCGGACTCCCCCATGGCCTCCTGCACCATGATGCGGGCGTGCTCCGGGTGGCGGGCGCAGTAGCGAACATAGTCGCGCAAGGTGGCCTTGAACCGGTCCAGGGGCGGCTGGCCCCTTGTGGTCCGCCAGCCGCCGGCCATGTGGGCGTTCATGTCGGTGATCAGGGGGGCCAGCGCCGCGCGCCAAAGGGTGGCCTTGTCGGAATAGTGGTAGCGGAGCAGGCTGTGCTCGACGCCCGCCAGGCCCGCGATGTCGCGCATGGCGGCGCCCTCGAAGCCGCGCTCGGAGAACAGCTTCAGCGCGGCGTCCAGGATCGCGCTGCGGGTCTCCTCGACCGGCCGCGCGGTGCGGGCCGGGCGGCCTCGGGGACGGGTGGCGGCGACGGTCATGCGATGATTATTGCCCAAATGGACTAAAATAAATAGGGTCACGCCAACAAAGCGGGAGGACATCAACATGACCCAGGCCTGGATGGACAAGTCCCTGTCGCCGGACAACCGCGCCAAGCTGCTGATCGCGCAGCTGACCCTGGATGAGATGATCTCCCTGGTTCACGGACCGATGCCCGCGATGGTCAATCCGCCCCCCGCCGACGCGGCCATGGGCGCGGGCTATATCCCCGGCGTCGAACGCCTGGGCATCCCGCCGCTGAACGAGACCGACGCCAGCCTGGGGATCGCCAACCCGCGCCAGGTGCGCAAGGGCGACGGCGCCACCGGCCTGCCCTCCGGGCTCTCGCTGGCCTCCACCTGGGACCCTGAGCTCGCCCACGCCGCCGGGGTGATGGTGGGCTCGGAGGCCCGCGACAAGGGCTTCAACGTCCTGCTGGGGGGCGGCGCCAACCTGACCCGCGAGCCGCGCTGCGGGCGCAATTTCGAGTATCTTGGCGAGGATCCGCTGCTGGCCGGGGTGCTGGCAGGCGAGGCCATCAAGGGCGCCCAGTCCAACGACATCGTCTGCACCCTGAAGCACTTCGCCCTGAACGACCAGGAGACCTGCCGCCACGTGGTGGACGCCCGCATCGACGAAGGCGCCCTGCGCGAGAGCGACCTGCTGGCCTTCCAGATCGCCATCGAGCGCGGCGATCCGGGTTCGGTCATGTGCGCCTACAACAAGGTCAACGGGGACTGGGCCGGCGAGAACGATTTCCTGCTGAACCAGGTGCTGAAGCGTGACTGGGGCTACCGCGGCTGGGTGATGAGCGACTGGGGCGCGGTCCATTCCACGGCCAAGGCGGTGATGGCTGGCCTGGACCAGGAGAGCGGAGAGCAACTCGACAAGCAGGTCTATTTCGGCGCGCCCCTGAAGGAGGCCGTGGAGCAGGGGGAGGTGCCCTTCGAGCGGCTCACCGACATGGTCCACCGCATCCTGCGCAGCCTGTTCGACAAGGGAGTGTTCGATAGTCCCGCCGTCCGGCGCGAGACCGACTACGCCGCCAACGCCAAGATCGCCCAGGCCGCCGCCGAGGCCGGGACCGTGCTGCTGAAGAACGACGGGGTCCTGCCGCTGGCGTCCAGCATCCGCAAGATCGCGGTGATCGGGGCCCACGCCGACAAGGGCGTGATGTCCGGCGGCGGCTCCTCCCAGGTGATCCCGGTGAGCGGGCCGGGCCATGAGATCGAGGTCGCGGGCCTTGCCGGCGCCTTCGCCAAGGTCACCTACCATCCATCATCGCCGGTGGCGGCGATCCGGGAGCTGACCCGCAACACCGCCGTGACCTTCGTTTCGGGCGAGGACCACGCCGAGGCCGCGGTCCTGGCCAAGGATGCCGATATCGCCATCGTCTTCGCCGACCAGTGGGCGACGGAGGCCGAGGACCTGCCCAGCCTGTCCCTCCCGGGCGACCAGGACGCCCTGATCGCCGCGGTCGCCGCAGCCAACCCCAGGACCGTGGTGGTGCTGGAGACCGGGACCCCGGTGCTGATGCCGTGGCTGGACGACGTCAACGCCGTGCTGGAGGCCTGGTATCCCGGCACGCGCGGCGGCGAGGCCATCGCCAACATCCTGTTTGGGGCGGT
The DNA here is from genome assembly GCF_042714595.1 of Phenylobacterium ferrooxidans. Taxonomy (NCBI): domain Bacteria; kingdom Pseudomonadati; phylum Pseudomonadota; class Alphaproteobacteria; order Caulobacterales; family Caulobacteraceae; genus Phenylobacterium; species Phenylobacterium ferrooxidans. The sequence continues at coordinate 73,406 of NZ_JAOTJD010000018.1, forward strand.
CAATCCGTCGGGCCGCCTGCCCATCAGCTTCCCCTGCGGGGTCGAGGATCTGGTGCGCCCGGACATCCCCGGCCAGATCTTCGGGCCCCCGGTGGAGGGCGCGACCCTGCCCACCACCCGCCCCGACGTGCAGCAGCACAAGGGCCGCTTCTCCGTGGAGCATCCCGAGGGCGCCGACGTCGGCTATCGCTGGTTCGCCAAGACCGGGGCGGCCACCCTGTTCCCGTTCGGGTTCGGGCTTTGCTACACCCACTTTGAATATGCGCGGCTGGAGCTGACCGGCGGCGAGACGATCACCGCCAGCTTTGACGTCAAGAACGCCGGCGGCGTCGCCGGGACCGACACCCCCCAGGTCTATGCGACGGTGACCGGCTCGGATGGCAAGCCTTCCCAGCGCCTGATCGGCTGGGCCCGCGTGGCGCTCCAGCCCGGCGAGACCCGCCGCGTGACCGTGACCGCCGACGCCCGCCTGCTGGCCAATTACGACCCCATCCTGCCGGGCTGGCGGATCGCAGCGGGCCAGGTGAGTGTCAGCCTCGCCAGCTCGGCGGAAGACACCATCCTGCATGGGACGGCGGCCCTGAACTCGCGCACAATGAAGCCCTGACCATGAGCCTTTCCGGCCTGACTCTCCGAATCGCGCGGCCCACCGATCAGCTGGACGCCATGGCGGCCTTCTATCGCGAAGGGCTCGGGCTGCTGGAGCTGGCGAGCTTTCGAGGTCACGCCGGGTTCGACGGGGTGATCCTGGGCTTCCCCGGCGCGCCCTGGCACCTGGAGCTGACCCAGGCTCACGGGCACAAGGTGGGCCCCGCACCCAATCCCGACCATCTGCTGACCTTCTATTTCCCGGAGGAGACGGCGCGGGCGACGGCTGTCGCACGGCTGGAGGCGGCGGGCCACCGGCCGGTCAAATCCTTCAACCCCTATTGGGATGAGCACGGCGTCAGCTTCGAGGACCCGGACGGCTATCGCGTGGTGCTGCACCGGGGCGCCTGGGGCCGCTGAACCGGCCGCAGCGTCATCAAGGGCTTGCCAATCTTCAAACGCCCGTTCATTTGCCTGCGCGATGTCCGATGATCTGACCGAAGTCCAGACCGCCATCGTCCCCGATGGTTTTGTCATCAACCTCTGGAACCGGGGGTTCGGCCGCACGGTCGGTCCGTTCTATTCCAGCCGCGACGCAGCCACCGGCGACGAGGTGATGGCGTTCCGGGTCGAGGAGCACCACGCCAACGGCATGAACAACTGCCACGGCGGCATGCTGATGAGCTTCGCCGACATGGCCTGGGGCCGGGTGATCTCCAACAAGCGCGAGATCGGTTGGGTGACGGTGCGACTGACCACCGACTTCCTGTCCGGCGCTCACATGAGCGACTGGGTCGAGGGGACCAGCGAGATCATCACCGAACAGGACGACGTCTTCACCGTCCGGGGCAAGATCTGGTGCGGCGACCGCACCCTGATCACCGGCACCGGCGTCTACAAGGGTATCCGCTCGATCTCCCGCAAGGCGGGCGAGCGGGAAGTGAGAGGGGTGGCCTGATGGCTCTGGATCCGGCGATCAAGGAAGGCGCGCCCGTCGGCTACGACGACCGTCCCATCCATTCCGAACCCGGCAGCCTGCCGCCCCAGGTCCAGGCGCCCCTGGCGCCGTTCCGCGGACGCCATCCCGACGCGCCGGAATGGTTCCTGGACGCCATCGCCCAGGAGCCGGAGCGCAGCTTCGTCACCTCGCTGGGCACCCAGATCGAGGCCCTGACCTGGGGCGAGCTGGGCAAGCCCGGCCTGTTGCTGGTGCACGGCAACTCGGCCCACGCCGACTGGTGGAGCTTCATCGCCCCCTATCTCGCCCAGGACTACCGGGTGACCTCGATGTCGCTGGCCGGCATGGGCGCCTCGGACTGGCGTGAAAGCTACGCCTTCCAGGACTTCGCCGAGGACGCCGAGGCCGTCGCCCGCGCCACGGGCCTCTATGACGGCGGCGTCCTGCCCATCTATATCGGCCACTCCTTCGGCGGCAGCCAGGTGTTCTTCGCCGCGGCCGCTCACCCCGAGCGCATGCGCGCGGCTGTGCTGGTGGACACCGGCTTCGGCGGGCCGCCGCCGGACTCGCCGGAAGCCAAGCGCATGCAGGAACAGCAGGTGCGCAACATCCCCACCGGCGACCGCGCCGCCCGGGTCTATCCGACGGAGGAAGCGGCGCTCGCCCGCTTCCGCTTCATGCCGCCCCAGGTCGCTGGAAACCTGTTCATCGCCGATTTCATCGCGCGCCGCTCCCTGAAGCGCGCGCCCCTGCCCGAGGGCGGCGGCGAGGGTTGGACCTGGCGATTCGACCCGGCCATGTGGAACAAGCTCGACCGCAGCGTGATGATGGGCATGACCGCCGAAGGTCCGCCCAAGGTGACCGTGCCCCTGGTGCACATCTATGGCGACCGATCGGTGGTGAAGTCGCGGATCAGCGATGACCGGCCGTCGCCCCTGCCCAAGGACATGCTGGAGATCGCCATCCCCGATTCGGCCCACCACATCATGGTCGATCAGCCCTTGGCGCTCATCGCGGCGCTGCGGGGTCTTCTGGCCCGCTGGCCCGGCTGAGACACAAGGCGCGCTTGAGCCCCGGCGGCCGACGGTGTAGGTCGGCCCCATCGATTTCCTCACCAGTCTGAGAGACGCCCTTCCATGGCTTCCGAATATCACCGCGGCGAGATGGACATCTCCGAGCAGGTCGCCACGTTCCACCTGTTCAACGGCCTGACCAAGTGGGGCTCCCTGGCGCTCACCGCCATGATGGTGCTGCTGGTCCTGTGGTTCTGCACCCCGACCGGGTTCCTGGGCGCCTTCATCAGCGCCGTGGTGGTGACCGCTCTCGGCGTCTTCTTCCTCCGCGACAAGCCTGCCTCCGACCACTAGGCCGGCTCCGCGCGCGGCCGCCGCGCGCCTTCCTGCGAGACCGGTCGGGCGCGTCGATTCCTCGGCGCGCTTGATGTCTTATGCGGGATTCAAACAAACGTTCGAATCTGCCCTGTCCATCGCTGGACAAGCTCAGCCTGCCCCCCGTATGGTCCGGCCAACACTGACTTGGGGGAAACCGGCGCATGGCCGTCATAGCCGTCACCACTGAACGCCGCGCCGGCGAGACCCGGGTCGCCGCCGTCCCCGAGACGGTGAAGAAGCTGATCGCCGCGGGGTTCTCGGTGGTGGTGGAGAGCGGCGCCGGCACGGCCGCCGCCTATCCCGACGCCGACTACCAGGCGGCCGGCGCCGAGATCGCCAAGGACGCCGCGGGAGCCATCGGCAAGGCCGACATCCTGTTCAAGGTCCGCGCCCCCGAGGCCGCCGAGATCGCGGCGCTCAAGTCCGGCGCCATCGTCGTGGCTCTGCTCAACCCGCACATGGACAAGGACGCCTTGAAGGCGATCGCCGCCAAGGGCGCGACCGGCTTCGCCATGGAGTTCGTCCCCCGCATCACCCGGGCCCAGGTGATGGACGCCCTGTCGTCGCAGGCCAATCTCGCCGGCTACCGCGCGGTGATCGAGGCCGCCGAGGCCTATGGCCGCGCCATGCCGATGATGATGACCGCCGCCGGCACCGTCGCCGCCGCCAAGGTCTTCGTGATGGGGGTTGGCGTCGCCGGCCTGCAGGCGATCGCCACCGCGCGCCGCCTGGGCGCCGTGGTCACCGCCACCGACGTGCGGCCCGCCACCAAGGAACAGGTCGAGAGCCTCGGCGCGAAGTTCCTGGCCGTCGAGGATGAAGAGTTCAAGAACGCCCAGACCGCCGGCGGCTACGCCAAGGAGATGAGCGCCGAGTACCAGGCCAAGCAGGCGGCCCTGGTCTCCAGCCACATCGCCAAGCAGGACATCGTCATCACCACCGCCCTGATTCCCGGCCGGCCGGCGCCCAAGCTGGTGAGCGCCGAACAGGTGGCCTCCATGCGTCCGGGCTCGATCCTGGTGGACTTGGCCATTGAGCAGGGCGGCAATGTCGTCGGCGCCAAGCTCGGCGAGGTGGCGGTCACCGCCAATGGCGCGAAGATCCTTGGGCTGCCCAACCTGCCCGGCCGCATCGCCACCGACGCCTCGGCCCTCTACGCCCGCAACCTGCTGGCCTTCGCCGGCCTGTTGCTGGACAAGGAAGGCAAGCTGGCCCCCGACCTGGAGGACGAGATCCTCAAGGCGGCCCTGGTCACCCAGGGCGGCGCGGTCGTCCACCCCTCGCTGCAAAGCTAGAGCTCCCAAGGAGGAAACGATGGAAGCCGTCGATCCCACAGTCTTCCGCCTGGCGATCTTCGTGCTGGCGATCTTCGTCGGCTACTACGTCGTCTGGAGCGTGACGCCCGCCCTGCACACCCCGCTGATGGCGGTGACCAACGCCATCTCCTCGGTGATCATCGTCGGCGCCCTGCTGGCCGCGGCCGCCAGTGGCGGACCGGACGCGGGCCTGACCCAGAACGTCATGATCTCAAAGGGGGCCGGCGCCATCGCCGCGGCCTTCGCCGCCGTGAACATCTTCGGCGGCTTCCTGGTCACCCAGCGGATGCTGGCCATGTACAAGAAGAAGGATAAGCCCGTGCAGAAGGAAGGCGCCAAGTGAACGCCAATCTCGCGGCCATCGCCTATATCGTCTCGGGCGTCCTCTTCATCCTGGCCCTGCGCGGCCTGTCCAGTCCCACCACCAGCCAGGCGGGCAACCGCAATGGCATGATTGGCATGGCCATCGCCGTGGGCACCACCCTGCTGACCCTCTGGGGGCAACAGGCGCTGGACACCCTGACGCTCGGCCTCATCGTCGGCGGCGTCGCCATAGGCGGCACGGTGGGCGCGGTGATCGCCCGCAAGGTGGCCATGACCTCGATGCCGCAACTGGTGGCCACCTTCCACAGCCTGGTGGGGGCCGCGGCCTGCCTGGTGGCGGTCGCCGCCATCTACACGCCGGCCGCCTACGGCATCCTCGCCGAGGACGGCACGATCCACGTCAGCTCCCTGGTGGAGTTGTCCCTGGGCCTGGCCATCGGGGCCGTGACCCTGACCGGCTCGATCATCGCGGCCCTCAAGCTGAACGGCAATATGAGCGGCGCGCCGATCATGCTGCCCGCCCGCCACCTGCTGAACATCGTCATCGCGCTCGCCATCGTCGCAATGGTGGTGGTGCTGGTGATGGGGGGCGGCCAGCCGGAGGTCATCTGGGCGTTCTGGGCGATCCTCGTCCTCAGCCTGCTGATCGGCGTCACCCTGATCATCCCCATCGGCGGCGCCGACATGCCCGTCGTGGTCTCCATGCTGAACAGCTATTCCGGCTGGGCGGCGGCGGCCCTGGGCTTCACGCTCGAGAACGTGACACTGATCATCACCGGGGCCCTGGTGGGTTCGTCAGGCGCGATCCTGAGCTACATCATGTGCAAGGCGATGAACCGCAGCTTCATCTCCGTGATCCTGGGCGGGTTCGGGGCCGACGATGCGGCCGCCGCCGGCGGCGGCCAGGTCGAGACCCGGCCGGTCAAGCAGGGTTCGGCCGAGGACGCGGCCTTCATCATGAAGAACGCCTCCAAGGTGATCATCGTCCCCGGCTACGGCATGGCCGTCAGCCAGGCCCAGCACGCCCTGCGCGAAATGGGCGACAAGCTGAAGGAAGAGGGCGTGGAGGTGAAGTACGCCATCCACCCCGTCGCCGGCCGCATGCCCGGGCACATGAACGTGCTGCTGGCCGAGGCCAACGTCTCCTATGACGAGGTCTTCGAGCTGGAGGACATCAACGCCGAGTTCGCCAGCGCCGACGTGGCCTTCGTGATCGGCGCCAACGACGTCACCAACCCGGCCGCCAAGACCGACCCCACCAGCGCAATCTACGGCATGCCGATCCTGGACGTCGAAAAGGCCCGCACCGTGCTGTTCGTGAAGCGCGGCATGAGCTCCGGCTATGCCGGGGTCGAGAACGAACTCTTCTTCCGCGACAACACCATGATGCTGTTCGGGGACGCCAAGAAGATGGTCGAAGGCATTCTGAAGGGCCTCTAGACTCTGGCCCTCAGGAACTCGCTGGCGCGGGCTGCGATTTTGTCGCAGCCCGGCTAGGAGAACCTTTACCACTTGAATCTATGGTCGAGCTTCACTCGGCTCTGCTGTAATAGGTTCAAAGCTAATCCTTAACGCCGCCAATATTTTGTCTTAAAGCCACGGCAATAGGTCGCCGCTTACCCGTGGCGATTGGTCGAAGCTGTTCCGCACCACCTCTAGCGGACGCGTTCTAAGCTCGACTGTACTGGAAGAGGTTCCGCTTGTTTTTGAAGTCCTTGTCGACCACCGATCGTGTGCGCCATTTTGGCCTCGAGGTCGCCGTTGCCGGCGTCCTGGCCCTGAGCGTCGCCACCGTCGCCTATGCCGCTCGGCCGAACCTCCTCGACAAGACCGACACCAAGCCCCCCGTCGCCGCCCCGGTCGAGGAGGTGGCGCCGCCCCCGCCGCCGCCGGCCTTCGAGTGCGGCAACCCGGTCCCCGGCGAGAAGATCAATTCCCCTTTCGGCCTGCGCCGGATGCCCTGGGAAGACCGCGGTCGGCTGCATGAGGGCGTCGACATCGCGGGTCCCGTCGGGACCAGGGTCGTCGCCGTCTCGGACGGCATCGTGATCCGCGCCGGCGAGAGCGCCTCCTACGGCCGCTATGTCGAGGTCGAGCATGGCGTGGGTCTCACCAGCTTCTACGCCCACCTCGGCAAGATCGAGCGCGGCATGAAGAAGGGCGCCTATGTCGAGGCCGGCAAGACGGTGGGCCGCATGGGCTCCAGCGGCACCTCCACCGGCCCGCACCTCCACTTCGAGATCCGCCAGGATGACAAGCCGCTCAACCCCCTGGTCTTCCTGAACCGCGAATTCGCCACCGCCGAAGACCTGCCCATCAAGCTGGCCTCCTATGTCTCCCCCCGCGTGCGTCTCGCCACCGTGTCGGAGATTCCGGAGAGCAAGAAGGCGCTGATGGAGGCCAAGGCCGCCAAGGGCAAGAAGGGCAAGGACGGCCGCGTCCGCCAGACCCTCAAGTTCCAGGGCTAGGTCCTGGGCCTGCCCGAGGCGCGGTCGGCGGCCAGGGCGGCGATCAGGACGGCGATCGCCAGGCCCACCCGCGTTCCCATCGGATAGGCGGTGGTGGCCACGGTCCAGGCCGCGAAGGCCAGGAACAGGCCGCTGACGATGCGGCCGGCCAAGGCCCGGCGTCCCGCGATCAGGTTTGCGCTCCAGGCCCCGGCCAGGGGCCCCAGCAGCCAGGCGAGCACCTGGCCCACCTGGGCGCCGACGGGCAGGACCGCAGTGGCCGCGCGGATGGCCGCGGGATCGGTCAGGTTGACCCCCGGGGGCGGGGGGAAGATCGTGTTGGCGGCGCCGTCGACCGCGCCCAGCACGACGAGCCCCACGAGAGGCCCGAGAATCACCGCCAGAATCAGCCGCAGCATGGTCGAATCCCTCATCGTGCCGCCGCGAACCTAGTCCCAGTAAGGCTTGCGCGCATCGTCTTGTAGCAAGGCCAAGCTTGTGCCCATCCTCGTGTCATAAAAAACGAGGAAACGACCCATGCGTTCAGGCTTTAGCGGGCTTGCGCTCGCGTCCGTGCTTCTACTGGGCTCATCTCTCGCCGCTTGCGGGAAGAGCGAACCCGCGGCCCCGGCGGCGCCGGCCGGGCTGGCCCTCTCCACCGCCGAAGGCGCCCACGGCGTGCTTCCCGCCCAGACCACCCAGATCAAGACCAAGGGCTCCGACGCCACGGTCTCCATGACTCCCAACTGGCGGGTCGGCGGCCAGCAGCTCAACATCATGTGGTACGCGGGCGCCAGCCAGACCAAGCGCTTCTTCGTGGTCACCGAGAAGGGCGTGGCCACCGATCAGCCGGCCTATCTGGTCAATCCCGAACTGGGCGTCCGCATGGTCCGCGTCAGCTTCGACGGCGGCCCGCCGGTCACCCTGAAGCCCACCCTGGCCCGCGCGCCCTTTGATGTCCCCCCTGGGGCCAAGGCGGTGACCCGGGTGGAGATCGACTACGGGTCCGCCGACGCGCCGCAGACCGTGGTCTGGAAATAGCCGACGCTACTCTTGCCTCGGCCCAGGCCGGCCCCTAGGTCTGGCTCATGGCCAAGGCAGGCTTCCATCCCACGCGCGGGGCTCTCGTCGACATCGGCGGGCGGCGGTTGCGCGTCGTGCGGGCGGGCCCCGAGACGGCCGGGCCGCTGATCGTGCTGGAGTGCGGCGCCTTCGGGTGCGCGGCCGACTGGGCGGTGGTGCAGCAACGCCTGGCCGACAGGGGCCTGCGCAGTATGGCCTATGACCGCGCGGGGCTCGGCTATTCCGATCCAGGGCCCAGGCCGCGGGACGGCCGCGCCATCGTGGCCGACCTCGAGGCGCTGCTGACCCGTGTGGGTGAGACCGGGCCGCTGATCCTGGTGGGCCACTCCATGGGCGGCCTGCTGCTGCGCGTGTTCGTCGGCCGCAATCGCGAGCGCGTCACCGGAGTGGTGCTGGTGGACGCCGTGACGCCCGAGACCATCGAGAGCCCCGCGGCCGCGCGCGCCATCAATGGGTTCCTGCGCGCCATGAAGCTGGTGGGCCGCTGGGCCGGTCTCGGCTTCATGAAGCCCTTCGCCCTGGTGGCCGGTGACAAGATCGGCCTGGAGGGGGAGGCCTCCACCGAGAAGCGCCGCATCTACGGCCTGGCCAGCCACGCCCACTGGTCGGCGGAGGAGGTCATGCACTGGCCGGCCACCTCGGCCCAGGGACGGGAGATCGGGCACTATCACCCCGACCTGCCGGTGGCGGTGGTCAATGCCGGCGGCACGCGCCTCGGCGCGCGGTTGAAAGCCATCCAGGCCGCGCCCGCCCATGCCTCGGTCCGCGGCTATCTCGCCGACATCGCCGGGGCCAACCACTCGACCCTGCTGGGCAAACGCTTCGCCGATCCGATCATCGTCGGGATCGAGCACGTCATGGCGGAAGGTTAGTCCGCGGCCTCTCAGCCGCGGGCTGTCGCCCAGTCCAAGGGGGCCTCGACCCCAGGCCTCTCCGCAGCGGCTAGGCCGGTTCCCGATCGATCAGACCACAGGCGGCGCGCAATCGGTGCAGGGCGAGCGGGCGGGCCAGCACCTTCGGAACCGCCGCCAGGACGGGGGAGCCTGCTCCCGGGATGAAGGGCAGGCCGCCGCGTGCCCCGGCCGGCAGGCGCTGCAGCGCCGAGCGGCAAGCCGGCGAGAGGCTGGCCGCGTGCCCCGCCAGAGCCTGGACCACAATGGGCCGGTCCGTGGTGATCTCGAACCGTCCATCCCAGACAGCCGTATGCCCCGCGGCGAGCGAGAGTATCTCCAGACCTGCGCGGCCAGGGTCGCGCAGAAACCGGACGTCGCGCTGGTCGGCCTCGATCCGGGCTCCGGCCAGGGTGGCCGTGAGATCGCGCTCGCCCCTCAGGATGTCCGCTAGGCGCTTCAGGCGGTCGCCGCGCGGCGGTCGGGCGGTTCCGGCGGCGCAGAGGCAGGCGGCGGCGAGGAAGGCCGCCGGCGCCCCCCGTAGCAGCGCGCGGGGCGTCGCAAGCCCTCCTGCCAGGTCGGCGGTGGCGAGGGCGAGACCGGCCAGTACGGGGGTCGAAAGGACGGTGTCCGTCTCGTCGCCGGTCAGGGTCGCCCGCGCGCGGGCCCGGGCGAAGCGGGGATCCTCATTGGCGGGGTCCTCGATCCAGGTTTCGCCACGCTCCGCCAGCCAAGCCCGGATCTCCGCGCGTGTCTGGGAGAGCATGGGGCGCAGAAGGAAGGCGTCCCGGCCCTGGGGCCAGGCCGGTGACGGGCTCCACTCGCGGGGACTTGGAGTCGAGGCGCCGGCCTGCCGCATGGCGGCGGCCTCCAGCCGGTCACTGGCGGTGTGGCCCATCAGGACCACCTTTGCCCCGGCCGCCCGCGCGGCGTCCGCGATCAGCCGGTGGCGGGCGCTTCGGGCAGCGGCGGGCAGGCCGGTGGCGGGCTTGTCGCCCTCCCAGGCCAGGGCCCGGAAGTCGGCGCCCAGGCGGTCCGCGGTTGCGGCGCAGGCCCTGGTCCAGGCCGCGCTCTCAGCGCGCAGGCCATGATCGACGGTCAGGATCAGCAGGCGCCGCCTACGGACCTTGGACCAGTCGGCGGCGATCAGACTGAGCGCCAGGGAGTCTCCGCCGCCGGACAGGGCGACGGCGATCGGCGCGGGCGAGGCGCTCAGCAGGCGGCGGTCTAGAACCTTGTGGACGGCGGCGGTCAGGCCGCGCACTTGGCCAGGGTCCGGGCGGCTGCGGCGCGGCCCTTCACGGCGGGCGTCGCCTTGGGGTAGCGCCGGTCGAACTCGCCGAGGATCTGGCAGGAGTCGGCGGGCTTCCTGATGGCGATCAGGGAGCGGGCCAGCTCCACCGTGGCGTCAGGCGCCCAGGCGGTGGCGGGCCAGCCCCGGATGGCGGCGATATAGGCCTGGGCCGCATCGGCGTTGGCGCCCCGGGCGGCAAGGGTCTTGCCCAGCCAGTAGCGAGCCTCGGGCGCCTTGGCGCTGGTGTCATAGCGGTCCGCATAGTCGCGGAAGGCGCCCTCCGCCCCTGTGTAGTCGCCGCTGAGCATCAGCTGGCGGGCGGCGGTGAAGGCCTCGGACGCGGTCTGGACGGGGGCGGACCCACCGCTGGAGCCGCCGGCGAGATCGGGAGACGGCCCCTCAAGCGCCGGCGCCACCTGCCGCTGCTCCACACCGCCGAGCCGGTCGGCCAGGGCCTTGTTGTCCCGCTTCAAGGCCTCGGCGTCACGCTTGGCGAGTTGCAGGTCGTGGTTGGTGGTCTCAAGCTGACCGTTCACCCGAGTGAGCGCCTGTTCGAGGTCGGCGATGCGCCGGGTCAGTTCCTGAAGCTGGTAGTCGGTCTCGGCGGGCTGGACCACCACCGGCTTTCCAGAGTCGCGGCCTTGGAAGACGATGGAGCGCAGCTCGCGCATCACCTGCTCCATGCGGTCCAGGCGCCGCGCGTCGCGGGCGTCCAGCGGATCGATGGGCGTCTGGGCGAAGGCGGGGCCTGAGCTGACCAGAGTCAGGACGGCTGCGGAGGCGAGGGCGAGGCGGCGAAGGGTCATGCGGTCATCATCTTCAGGTCGGGTGGGCCAAATTGGGGCTCGTCCGTGGGATTAGTCCAGAACGCAAAGAGGGGTCCCGCTGCGGGGACCCCTCTCGCACTCTCCTCGAACTGGTACTGGCCGTTCTTAGCGCGCGCCGCCGGTGATGGCGGTGTGGCCGTTCCGGTTGCGCTGATAGGCGTCCTCGCTGGTGCCCGGATCGATCGGGCGTTCCTTGCCGAAGGACACGGTGGAGATCCGCGCCGGCGAGACGCCGCGGCTCACCAGATATTCCCGCACCGAGTTGGCGCGGCGGGCGCCGAGGGCCAGGTTGTACTCGCGGGTGCCGCGTTCGTCGGCGTTACCCTCGATGCGGACCTGGACGCCCTGGTAACGCATCAGCCACTGGGCCTGGGCGTCAAGCACCGGGCCAGCGTCGGAGCGGATGTCATACTGGTCGAAATCGAAATAGACCCGGTCGCCGATGTTGACGACGAAGTCCTGGATCGAACCGGGGACCACATTGCCGACGCCGGGGCCGGGACCCGGTTGCGACGGGTAGCCCGGGCCGGGGCCAGGGCCGACGCCCGGGCCGGGCTTGGGCTTGCTGGCGCACGCGGCCATGGACAGAGCCGCGGTGGTGACAAGCGCCAGTCGAAGGGCGTGCTTGGTGCTGAAGCTCATGTCTGGCTTCTCCTTAAGCTGGGTTTCGCCGGCGCCAACCGCGCCATTCACTAAACTGTACCTGCATTTCCGTGTGTCGGACATTTCAAATGACCGTCACTATGCAAACGTTACACCTGAATTCTCTCGTCAGTTGAGCAGCGGAGACCAGGCTGGGTCTGAGCCAGAGCCCGGATAGGGCGCTGGCCGCAGGATTCGACCTGTTACATCCACCGTCCACAAACGCGGAGGCCCGCCTGGCGTTTCACGGCTGAACATCAGCACGCGCCCGTTCGGCGCCCAGGTGGGGCTTTCGTCGAGGTAGCTGGTGGTCAAAAGCCGCTCATCCGAACCGTCCGGACGCATGACCCCGATGTGGAACTCCCCGCCCGTCTGCTTGGTGAAGGCGATGAAGTCCCCCACCGGGCTCCAGACCGGGGTCGTATAGCGGCCCGATCCGTAAGAAATGCGACGGACGCCCGAGCCGTCGGAATTCATGATGTAGAGCTGGGGCTGGCCGCCGCGGTCGGAGTTGAAGACGATCTTGGTCCCGTCGGGTGAGAACGAGGCCGAGGTGTCGATGCCGGGGTCGGAGGTCAGGCGCGCCGAGCTGCGGCTCTTGAGGTTCATCACATAGATGTCGCTGTTGCCGCCCCGCTCCACGGAGAAGGCCACCCGGCCGCCGTCTGGCGAGAAGCGCGGCGCATAGACCATGCCTGGGAACTGGCCGATGCTCTCGCGCCGGGCGGTCTCCAGGTTGAACAGGTAGATGGCCGACCCCTCCGGCCGCAGGGTCATGTAGGTGATCTCCTGGCTGGTGGCCGAGAAGCGCGGTGACATGACGATGTAGGAGCCGTCGGTCAGGTAGCTGGGATTGGCGCCGTCCTGATCCATGATGGCCAGGGTCTTGGTGCGGTTGATGCGCCCCCCGGTCTCGGACACGAAAACGATGCGGGTGTCGAAATAGCCCTTCTCGCCGGTCAGCCGCTCATAGACGGCGTCGGAGATCTTGTGGGCCACGCGACGCCAGTTCTCAGGCGTGGAGGTGAACTGCAGGCCCAGGAGCTGCTGCTCCGAATAGATGTCCCAGAGGCGGAAATCGACCCGCAGCCGGCCGCCCTCGACGGTGACCTGGCCATTGACCAGGGCCTGGGCGTTGATCGCCTTCCAGTCGGGGAAGCGCGGCTGGACGGCCACGTTCAGCCCCTTCTCGATGTAGGCCTGCTGACCGATAGGGGCGAAGAGGCCCGAGCGCTCCAGGTTGCCCGTGATCACCTGGGCGATGTCGGCGCCGCGGGCTCCGCCAAAGGCGGGGATGGCGATGGGCAGGGGCTGGACATCGCCCTTGTTGACGTTGATCTCGATCTGGGCGGCGGCCGGCGTGGATACTGACACCGTGACAAGCATGAGGCTGGCGAGAGCCAGACAGACGGCCTTCAATCGCATCGGGCGGGTCTCCTTTAGGGCGCTCATTGGCAGGCTTCCTGGGCGTTGAAGGTGGGGGCCCAGGCTTGACCGTAGACTTCACGGGGCAGGGCCTTGTCGGCGGCGGCCTGGCGAACGGCGCGGATGGCCCGTTCTGCGGCGGCCCGGACCACGGGATTGGAAGAGGTTTCCTGGCCGCCGGCCTCCACGGCGCCGACCACCTGACCGGTGGCCGAGAGGGTGAAGGTGACACGCACCCGCACGTCTCGGCCGCCCTCGACCTCGCAGTTGGGGTTCCAACGGCGCTCGATCTGCGAGACCAGGCCCGCCAGCGCGCTGGCCGAGACCCCCTTGCCGGCGCCGGCCGCGGCGCGGGCCTCGAGGGCGGTCTCCTGCCGCGTGGGCCCTCTGGCCGCGGACGAGGACTTTCCCCCGGCGGGGCGGGACTTGGCGATGCTGGCCGATAGAGCGTCGAGGTCCAGGGCCTTCTGAGGCTTGGTGGCGGGTTTCTGGACGCCCTTGGCGGTGGGGTCGGCCGTGGGCTTGGCCGCCGCCGGCGCGGGCTTGACGGGGTTCGGCGCGGGGACGGGGGCCGGGGGCAGCGGCTCGGGCAGGGGCGCC
>NZ_JAOTJD010000019.1:0-82925 GCF_042714595.1 Phenylobacterium ferrooxidans
ACCTCTTCCAACCCCACGAGTGCGCCAACTACCTGCACAACTCCGGATACGGTTCCGTCTAATCGAGTCCCGCTCTAAGTGGCCCGGCTCGCTCTCGACGGTCGCCGGTCAGCGACCGGTCGCGCTCCGCTTTCAGGGCAACAATCTCCGTCTTCCCGGACGGCCGTTAGGCCGAGCCGGGACCCAGGTGACTGGGCTGAGCTCCTGGGTCCCGGCTCTCCGCTTCGCTGCGGCCGGGATGACGTTGAGGATTGGCTTGGTGGACCGATCGACCCCTCATCCGACCCTGCTCCGCAGGGCCACCTTCTCCCGCAAGGGGAGAAGGTCTGTTGGTGCTAACCCGCCCAGGCCGCCTTCAACCCCGCCGCCTGCGCCAAGCCCTGCGCCAGACCTGCCCGCGCGGCGTCGCCGCGTCTGCGGAAGTCCATGAGGTTCACGCCCATCGCGGCCTGACTGCCCTCGTCGGGGCCGATCAGCACCACCTTCGGGCCGTCCTGGCGCAGGATCTCGAGCTCGGCCTGCACGCGCGCGGCCGTGGCCTCGGCGGCCGCGCCGGCGGTGGCGCCGCCGCGCACCTGGACCACGACGACGAGGTCATGCCCCACGGCCTGGTCGGCGTTGAGGGTGGAGCGCATGCCGCCGTCGATATAGCGGCGGCCGTCGATAGTGACCGGGGGATAGACGCCCGGCACGCTGCAGGAGGAGGCCACCGCGCGGGTGACGCCGACGCCCGACGCCTTGGTCCAAAGCTTGAACTCGCCGGTCAGGGCGTCCACCGCCGAACAGGCGAAGCCGCGCTCGGGCCAGGCGTTGTCGGGGAGGCCGGCGAAGGAATGGCCGAAGCTCTTGATGAAGGTGGCCTCGTCCGGGGTCTGGGCGGCCAGCGCGAAGGCGCCGATCTCGGCGCGGACCTCCTGGGGATCGCGGACGCCGGCCTGGGCCTCCGCCATCATCTTCACCAGGACGGAGAGATCGGCGGACGGCGCGGCCGACTTGGCCTGGCCCTCCGGACGCGGCGCGGGGGGCGGTTCGGCCAGGATCGGGTCGGCCAGGGTCGCCGACTCCGCGCCCAGCGCCAGGCGTGCGCCGACGAAGGAGCCCGCCGAGGTGCCCATGATGAAGTCGGCTTTTCCGAGATCGACCCCGCCCTGGGCGAGGCCCGCGATCAGTCCGGATTCCCAGGCGATGCCTACCGGCCCGCCCCCGCCCAGCACCAAGGCCCGCGTGGTCATGATCATCCCTTCCCTAAGCACGTTGTTGGAAAGGAGCGTCGGCGAGCGCCGGGGATATGTCCACCAAAAGGACAACAGGCGTGGCCGCCGGGGGGTGGCCACGCCTGTCTAGAGATCCGGCCGGTAACTCCCCCAAGCCCAGCCGTTCCGTCCACCCCGAAGGAAAGACGACGGGCCATCTCCAGGCCCTTTCCGTGCGCCAGAGCCTGAGCCCTAGCGAAGCTTGGTCATGGTGTCGTAGGCCACCTGGGCGCCGATCAACTGCGGGGTCTGGCGGCTGGGGGCGGCGCGCTTCTCGAAGCCCGCCCCGTTCACCGCCACCCACTTGGCCTCGCCGCGCGGCGGATCGCCCGAGGTGGTGAACTGGGCCCGCACCGTGGAGGTCGGCAGGTGGGTGACCTTCACCGTGAAGGTGACACCGGTGGGCGAGGAGGCGTCGTCGTCGGGCAGGATCTCGATCAGGTACTGGATGCCCTGGCCCATGGCCAAGGTCTCCAGATACTGGATGTCCATGCGGTCCTCGCGGGAGTGCTTGGCCGAGACCTTGCGGATCACCGCCTCGCGGTCGACGATCCGGGCGCCCGCCGACAGGAAGGTGCTGAGGATCGAGCTTTCGACGCCGCGCGTGAAGTTGTTGCTGCGGAAGCCGTAGCTCGAGTCCGTCATCCGCTCCTGGTACTGACGGCTCTCGCTGGCCGAGGCCGCGACGCCGCTCGACGCGCTGGCCGCCCAGCCCCGGCCGCGCACCGCGGCGGCTTCGCCCATGGCGACACCCGCCGACCGCGTGGTCTGGACGCTGTCGTACTGGCTGGTGGCGTCCTCGATGAGCTGGCGGTTCCAGAACATCAGCATGGTGGGCCGCCCGGCGCTGGCGTACCAGCGCGCGAAGCTGCCCGACGAGGCGAAGTTGCCGGCGTCGGGATTGACGCTGGGGGCCGGGGTGTTCACCTCGGGCATGCCCTCGCGATAGGTCACCTCCGGCGCCTGGGGCCGGTACTGGGGCTGGGCCATGGCGGGGCCGGCGACCAGGAGGGCCGCTAGCGCCGCGAGCTTCATACGGTGGGGCATTTTACCCTCCTGATCCTGAGGCGGGCTTACTCGGCGCCGCGGATTTCGACGTAGTACTGGGCCGAGTTCAGGCGGGCCGAGTTCTGCTCGAAGGTGACCATGGCGTTGGGCTGGACGAAGAGGCTGGTCCAGGCCTGGGCGCCGTCGGTGGGCACGCCGTTCTGGTCGTACCAGCTGGCGCGGGCCTGCAACGGCAGAGCCACATTGGTCTTGTTGCGGATCTGGACGGTGATCTTCTTGAAGCCCGTGGGGCCGGTGGAGACGTAGGCGCCCTCGGTGTCCAGCAGGCTGTCGACCTTGAACTTGCGGCCGACATACTTGGCCAGGGTGTTGTCGATCACCCGCACCGAGTTGAGCTCGGGGCGGATGTTGTTCTGCTGGTCGATGCGGACGCCGCCCTCGGGCGGGGTGGTCTCACAGGCGGCCAGGCCAAGGCCCAGGGCGGCGGTGGCGGCGACGATCGTCAAGTGCTTGCGGAAGGAGGTCATGGGATTTCCGTTCTCTCTTAGTGAGCGCGCACGAGGCACAGCTGTTTGCGGTTGGCGTCGGTGGCGCAGGTGATGGGCTTTTCGGCCACCGGCGCACCGGCCTTGAGGAAGTTGGCGGTGAGGTTGGGGCTCTTGCCGCCGGTCCCCAGCGTCAGGACGTGGACGGTGTCGGGCAGGGAGCTCCAGGTGCGGACGTCGGCCTGGGGCTTGGAGCTGGAGGAGACGATCAGGAGCACCCCGGACAGGACGCCGACAGCGGCGACGGCGTCCCCGTACTGGCCCCCCGCGCTGAAGGCGCCGCTGTTCTCCGACAGGGCGACCGTGGTGTCGGAGAGGAAGCTGCCGATGCCCCCGGTGGTGGCCTTGAACTGGGCCTTGCCGGCGAGGATCTTGTCGATCTCCCGGCCACCGCGGGTGGAGGCCTGGTAGTAGATGTCCTCCATCGGATAGGCCTGCATGGGCGCGGCGCCATTCAGCACCTGGACCTGGTTTTCCAGGATCGGCTTGCCTCGGCGGTAGACGAAGAACGCGTGGTTCGCCCCGTCGCCCAGCTTGCGCGGGGCCATGCCGGTCTCGGCCAGGACCAGGGTGTCGTCCTTCTCGCCGATGCCGCCATAGGTGGGGCGCAGCTTCTTGAGCTGGACCATGGTCTCGTCGCGCAGGTCGGTGTCGCCGTTGAGGTGGCTGGCCCAGGCGTCGAGGAACAGCAGCAGGGCGAAGTCGGACCGGTTCTGGTCCTCCTCGGCGAAGGCGTCCTGCATCAGGCCGCGCCGGAAGGCGGCCCGGGCGTTCTCGTAGTCGGCGTCGTGCAGGTAGATCAGGCCACGGTACATGAAGACCATGGCCCGCTCGTAGGGCTCGCCCTTGAAGTCCTTGGAGCCCTCGTCGTACCAGAGCTTGCGGGCCTTGGCGGCGTTGGCGTTGTCGGAGAACACCGAGTCGATGCGCATGATGGCGTCGTCCAGGGCGGGCTTGGCCGTGGCGTGGTCGCCACGCCAGAAGGCCCGGGCGCCGATCTCCATCTGATTCAGCACGCGGTTGCCCGGAAGGTCCGTGGCCAGGCGGCCGACGAAGGTCTCCGGACCCGCGTCATAGGGCACGGGTGGCAGGAGAGGCGGCGGCTTGGCCTGGGCCGAGCCGAAGGCGGCGAGCGCCAGCGCCCCTGAAAGGGCTGCGAGTTTCATCGTCAGGCCTAGCGGTAGACGACGTCGTCGCGGTTCTCTTTCTTGAACTCGTACAGGTTCGACCAGATGATCTCGCCGTACTCCATATCGAGCAGTTCGAAGGTGTACTGGCTGAACCGCGAGGTCGTGCCCGTGCGGGTGTCGATGGCGTCCCGGGTGCCGATGCGGCCCACCAGGCGGTAGTCGGCGCCGGCCTGGGCCCGCGTGCGGCCGGTGGTGCCGACGTCCACCCTTCCGGCGTCCTTCAGGGCGCGTTCTTCCTCCACCGCCCCGGCGTATTCGCGGCCGATGAAGCGCATGCGCCCCCCGGCGGCGCGCAGCAGGTTGACCCGGATGCGGTCGGTGATCAGGGCCTTGTCGATGATCTCGGAGCTCTCGTTACGGAAGAACTTGGGGTCGACGATGATCCGCGGCGGGGTCGGACGGTTCATCAGCTCCGGCACGTTCAACAGGTCACGGAACATGGCGTCGGCCATGGAGACGATGTCCTGGCTCTCGGTGCCCACGCCCCTCACCCCGTCGGAGGTGGTGGTGTCGCGGTAGACCGTGGCCGAGCCCTGGGGCTTCAGCTTCGGCGCGGCCAGGGCCGGACCGGCGGCCGCGAGGCCGAGGACGGCCAGCAGGCCGATGGTGGTGGTTTGAATGCGCATGATCGCCCCCTTGGCGTGGACGGCCCTTGGGGTGGCCGCCGCATATTCAGAAGGATCATCGGCCACGCCCGACACGCGGCCGATCCCCGTGTTGGCGTGTGGTTACTTGCCGACCGAGGCGCTTTGCAGCGCCGGCAGGTAGGCAGTCTGGAAGTCCGGGTAGATCGCGTAGGTCGCGTCCAGGATCTTCTGGTACTCCGGGTTCGCGGAGTGGTTGACGTACATGAACAGCGCCATGTCGTTCAGCGAGTTGAAGGACAGGTCCGTCGAGGAGCGCAGGAATTCCTCGCCGCCGATGGACTTGAGCGCGATGCCCCGGCCCATGGCCGCACCGGCCTTCTTGCCCAGGAAGCCGCCGACGAAAGGCACCTGCTCCATGGCCTTCTGGCCGGCGTAGTTGCCCGCCATCGAACCGATCTGGCCCGCGGCCTTGACCTGCATGGACTTGGTCACCCAGCCCGCGGTGACGCCGTCGGAGGTGAAGGGCGAGGCGTACTTGCCGGCCGAACCCTCGATCGGGGCCGGCGCCGTCAACGCGGTCGGCGCGGCGATCTGGGGCGCGCCCCAGGCGGTCAGCATCAGAGCCCCGGCGACGACGACGGGAATATGGATCTTCTTCATGGTTGGCCCCCCAGCCTTGGAGTTACGGGTTTTTGGGACCGTCCCCGCAGGAGGCCAGGAACCTGTCAGCCCGGGTCCCCGCGCCGGAATCGGCGGTCGGCGCGGGCGCGCACTGGGCGGCGGTGACAGGACGCATGGTCGACCCTTGGGGGTAGGTCTTCAGAGTTCGCAAACCCTGTCTGACGGTTCGCGCCATCCCCCGCATGATCCAAACGGACTATGGCCCCCGATTTGGGGGTGGGCCTCAGGCCGCCGCGCGGCGCAGCACCTCGTCCCAGTGCTTCAGGGCCATCAGGTGGCCGACGCCGGGGAACACCCGGACTTCGCGGGGCTTGTCGCCCAGATAGTCCAGCAGGTCGGCGAGGGGCGCGAAGACGTCCTCTTCGCCATGCCAGACCTCCAGCGGACAGGAGAGCTCGGCCACGGTCAGGTTTCGGGCGCGGCGGAAGGCCTTCACCTCGTCGGCAGCCCCGCGGCTGGTGCGGGCCAGGGATTCCCCGACATAGGTGGCGATGTAGCTGGCGATGTGGGCGTTCTGGGCGAAATAGGCGGCGTCCCCGGGGGAGTTGGCGGTGGAGCCCCGCACGATGCGGTCCACCAGCTGGGCCGAAAGGCGCAGGCGCAGGATCGCGTAGAAGGTCTCGATCACCCACGGGTTGTTCTCGATCCGTGACCGGAACAGGGTCAGGGCGTTGCGGGTGCGCACCTCGCTCACCGGGCGGGGCGGCCGCCCCGAGCACAGCAGCACGCCCGCGGCCCGCTTGCCCAGGCGGATGGCGGTCTGCATGGCCGAAGGCGCGCCGGAGAGGATGGCGCTGATGCGGACATCGGTGAGGCCAAGCTGGTCACACAGCTCCACCATGTCGTCGGCGACACTGTCGAAGGAATAGTCCGGGCTCGGATCGGATTGGCCAAACCCCGGCCGCTCGGCGCAGATGAGGCGCAGGTTCAGCTCGCGGGCCAGGCCCTGGGCGCCCGGCGGCAGCAGGCTCGACCCCAGGCCCTCATGGAAGAACAGGACCGACCGGCCGTCAGGGTCGCCATAGTCCCGATAGGCCAGCCGCCGCCCATCCCGCAGGGTGATGGCCACCACCGGCGGCGCGTCGGCGCTGGCCGGCGGGATCATGGCCGGGGTCTGAGCCTCGATGGCGCTGGCCACCGAGGACAGCTGGGTCAGGGCCCGGATCAGGTCGCTCTGCCGCTTCAGCCCCATCTTGTCGAAGATGGCGCGAAGCTGGTTGCGCAGGGTGTTGACGCTGACCTCCAGTTCGTCGGCCGCCTCCTTCAGCGAGCGGCCGTCCCGCAGCTTGCGGGCCAGGCGCAGCTCGGCGGGCGTCAGGCCGAAGCTCTCGCGGATCGAGGCCCACAGCCGACCGGTCTCCTCCACCGCCGGAAAGATGAGGGCGAAGGCCTGGTCGTCCGTGGCGAGCTCGACGGCCGCGGCGTCGGCGACCCCGGGCAGGGCGCGGGCCGGCGCCACATAGGCGAAGCAGGGACCATCTTCACCGCGGTCCAGCCGCAGGATCGTCTGGCCGCTGGGCTGGGCGCGGGACTGGTTGAGGGCGCGAACCAGGGCCTCGCCGTTGGCTGGGTCCTCGAAGGCCAGCTCCGCCCCCAGCTTCAGGCCGCCGAGGCCGGCGTCCATCATCTCGTGGGCCAGGCTGTTGGCGGCCAGGGCCTTGCGCCGCGACGACAGCACGATCCAGCCGATGTCGTTGCGGCCGCTGGAGACCGGGCCCTCCTCAGGCCGGGCCGTGAGGCGCGCGACATCGAGGCTGCGGGCCATGTCGGTGGCGGCTTCGCTGGGCATCTCCTGCAGGTCGCCGGCGTCGGCCAGGGCCTCGATGAGCTGTTGCCAGGCGTCGGGATTGGCCGCGACCTGGTACATGGTCTCGATCACCAGGGCGACATTGGCGCTCTTCGCATCGTCCATGACTGAAGCTGATTCCCCCCGCGCCGGCACTCTAGCGAACGCGTTCGAAGAACCGCAAATTCTCAATGCGCTTCAAGGGTTCCAACGATCGAGGCGCGCTGGGAGATTTCGATCCAGTTGCCGTCGGGATCGCGCACCATCGAGATGCGCGCCGTGGTCCCCAGCGTGGTGGGCGGCATGGCCTGACGGCCTCCCGTCTCGAGGATCCGGGCGTGCTCCTCGTCGACCTTGAAGACCTGGAAGGTGATGTAGCGCCAGCCCCGGCCCTGCATGCCGGCGTCGGCGGGCGCGTCGGGGCTCTCCTCCAGGATCAGCAGGGTCTCCCCGGCCCGAAAGGCGCCCGGCGCCTCCTCGGTGAGGCCCAGGCCCTGGGCATAGAATTTCCGGTGGGCGGCGAGGTCGCGGACGGCGATGCGGACACCGATCTGGGTGACCCCCTCATGGCCCGGCGGAACCAGGGTCACGCGGTTGCCGTCAGGATCGGTGAGCTTCACGGGCGCCTCAAGCCCCGGCCGGGCGACGATCAGTTCGCGGTAACCGGTGGCGGGCGTGTCAGGCAGGGGATCGGCATGGTGGTTGATCTTCAGCACCGAGCCCAGGGCGTCGTGGCGGTGCTGGTCCTGGCCGCGACGGATCTTCAGCAGGTGGTCGAAGGGGATGCCCGCCTCGCCCTGCCAGAAGGCCAGCATCGGCTCGAGGTCGTTGGTGGAGAGCCCGATATCGACCCGCGGTTTCGCCAGTTCCAAGACGGCCCTCCTGCCTTTAGATTTCCTCGACTTGCCTAGTCAGCTTGGGCGTGAGACCTAAGTCAAACATTTGTTTTAATTCATTAGGAGAGTCCCATGAAGGCTGCTGTCTATTACGAGAACGGCGGACCCGAAGTCCTGAAATATGAGGACATGCCCGACCCGCAGTGCCACCCCAAGGGCGTGGTCATCGCCGTCGAGGCCATCGCCATCGAGGGTGGCGACACGCTGAGCCGCTGGCGCGGCCCGCTGGCCACCAAGCCGCACGTCGTGGGCTATCAGGCCGCCGGGACCATCGTTGAGGTCGGCCCCGAGGTGGAGCACCTGAAGGTCGGCCAGAAGGTCGCCACGGTCATGAATTTCGGCAGCCACGCCTCGATGCGCGCCGTGGCCGCCCGCAACTGCTGGGTCATCCCGGACGGCTTCGACGTGAAGAAGGCGGCCGCCATCCCGGTCACCTTCGGCACCGCCGACGACTGCCTGTTCGAGTTCGGCCGCATGAAGAAGGGCGAGACCGTCCTGATCCAGGCCGGCGCCTCGGGGGTCGGCGTCGCCGCCATCCAGCTGGCCAAGCGGGCCGGCGCGGGCCTGATCCTGGCCACCGCCTCGTCGGATGAACGCCTCGAAAAGCTGAAGCGCCTCGGTCTCGACCACGGCATCAACTACACCCGCGACGACGTGGTGAAGGAGGCTCGCCGCCTCACCGACAACAAGGGCGTGGACGTCATCGTCGACAGCGTCGGCGGCCCCACCCTGCAGGGCTCCATCAACGCCCTGGCCTATCGCGGCCGGGTCTCCATGGTCGGCGCCGCCGGGCGTGAGCCCATGGTGGTGGATGTCGGCTCGCTGATGGGCGGCAACCGCTCGCTGTCGGGGGTCTTCCTCGGCGCCGAGATGAACACCGACCGGGTGCACAACAACATCCAGCGCCTGATCGACGAAGCCGCCCGCGGCGAATTCGAGGTGGTCATCGACCGGGTCTTCCCCCTGTCGGAAGCCGCCGCCGCCCACGCCTATATCGAAAGCCGCGCCGCCGTCGGCCGCGTGGTGATGGTGCCGTAAGACCAACGCCAACCGCGCTATCCTCGCCGTCGCAGCGGGGATGGCGCGTGTCGGGCTCAACGAGAACTCGCGAGGGAGAGACCCATGCCCAAGGCCAGGAACGGCGATACGGCGATCGAGTACGAGGTGTTCGGGCAGGGCCCGGAGACCATCCTGCTGATCAACGGCCTGGGCTCGCAGATGACCCGTTGGCCCGAGGCCTTCTGCGCCAAGCTGACCGCCAAGGGCTTCCGCGCCATCCGCATGGACAACCGCGACACCGGCCTTTCCACCTGGTTCCAGCCGGGCCAGGCCTACACCCTGTCGGACATGAGCGACGACGCCATGGCCGTGCTGGACGCCGCGGGCGTCGATAAGGCCCACATCGCCGGGGTCTCGATGGGCGGGATGATCAGCCAGGTCATCGCCATCGAACATCCGGACCGGGTGCTCTCGCTGACCTCGATCATGTCTGCCAGCGGCGCGCCGGGCACCATGGATCCGACGCCGGAGGCCGGCGCTGTGCTGACCGTCGCCCCGCCCAATCCAGAGACCGACCGCGAGGCCTTCATCGCCCACGGCGTCGCCAACGCCACCACGATCGGCAGCCCGGACTACCCCTGGCCCCAAGGCGCCCTGCGCGAACGGGTGATCGCCGAGCATGGCCGGGCCTTCAACCCCACGGGCTCGGCCCGCCAGATGGCCGCCATCCGCGCCTATGGCGACCGCACGCAGGCGCTGAAGAAACTCACGGTTCCCACCGTGGTCCTGCACGGCGCCGATGATCCCCTGGTGCCGGTGCGCGGCGGCGAAGCCACGGCGGCCGCCATTCCGGGCGCCGAGCTGCGGGTGATCCCCGGCATGGGCCACGACGTGCCGCCGGCCCTTTATGACATCGTCGCCGACGCCATCCTGGCCGCGGCGGCCAAGGCGCGCTGAGCGCGCCGCTTCCCTTTCGAACAACCCAAGGAAACCATCATGGGACGTCTTTCCGGCAAGAGCGCCATCATCACCGGCGCGGGCTCCGGCATCGGCCGCGCGGCCTCAGTCCTGTTCGCACAGGAGGGCGCCAGCCTGGTCCTGGCCGACAAGATGGACACCGTCCATGAGACCGCCAAGATGGTCACCGACGCCGGGGGCAAGGCTGTCTCGGTGGCGGGCGATGCGGGCGACGAAGCCTTCGTGGCCGGCCTCGTGGCCAAGGCCGTCGCCGAATATGGCGGCCTGGACGTGGCCTGGGCCAATGCCGGCATCTCCGGCGGCTGGACGGCCTTCGACGACCAGGACCAGGCCTTCTGGACCGAGATCCTGCGGGTCAATCTGATCGGCGCCTTCCTGCTGGTGAAGCACGCGGCCCGCGTGATGGTCCCGGCCGGCAAGGGCTCGATCATCTGCACCGCCTCGGTGGCCGGCATCCGCTCGGGCGCGGGCGGCACGCCCTATTCGGCCTCCAAGGCCGGCGTGATCAGCCTGGCCCAGACCTCGGCCAACGAGTTCTACGGCACGGGCGTGCGGGTCAACGCCATCTGCCCCGGCCTGATCGAGACCGGCATGACCCAGCCGATCTTCGACGGCGCCCGGGCCCGCGGCAATGAGGACAAGATCGGCCAGCTGAACCCGCTGACCCGGGGCGGCGTGCCCATCGAGATCGCCAATGCGGCCCTGTTCCTGGCCAGCGACGAGGCCTCCTACGTCAACGGCCAGGCCATCGTCGTGGACGGCGGGCTGTCGTCGTCCCACCCGGTGGTGCGCCGCAAGCGGTGATCTATCTCGTCCGTCACGGCCAGACGGAGTCGAACCTGGCGCGCCGCTATCAGGGCGCGTCGGACTCGCCCCTGACCGCGCTTGGGCGAGCCCAGGCGCGGCGGATGGGCGAGCTGCTGGCGAGGCTGGTCCCTGACGCCACGGGCTGGCGGATGGTGGCGAGCCCGCTCGGCCGCGCGCAACAGACCGCGGCGATCATCTGCGAGACCATGGGGGGTAGGCTCACCCCCGGCCTCGATCCTCGCGTCGCCGAGGCCAGCATGGGGTCTTGGGACGGCCTGCAGACCGACGAGCTTGAGGCGCGCAGGCCGCAGGACGTCCCGTATCCGGAGCGCTATTTCCAGTCTCCGGACGGCGAGAGCTTCGAGGTCATCTGGGACCGTCTGTCGGATTGGCTAGGTTCGGTGGGACGGGACGACAAGGTCATCCTTGTCTCCCACGGCCTGGCGGGCCGTTTCCTGCGCGGCATCTACGGCAAGCTGCCGCGCGAAGGGCTGCTGACCCTGCCCGTGCCGCAGGACGCCATCTACGCCCTGAGCGGCGGGACCATCACCCAGATCGATTGCGACCCGGTCTAACCGTCCACCGCCGCTGTCACCTGGCAAATTCGCAGCGGTCCGCGTCCCCTATGCGCGGGACGGGCAGAGTAAATCGGTGCGTCCAGATCCCGGTCTTCCGCGTGCCGCCGAAGCCGGGAGGACACCGGGGAGCGGGTCTTAGACCCGGCGCAGGATGACCCCGCCGTCGTTGGCGTCGTCGAGCTGGCGCATCAGCACCATGACACCGACGCCCACGAGGGCGCCCAGCAGGAACGATCCGAACATGGCGCCTGACGCCGCCACCGGGCCCAACCCCTGCCGACGATGCTCCTTGCCGTAGATGAGGGACCCATCCCACGCCTCGGCATAGTCGCTCATCGGTTCGTACTGCTCTTTCATGCCACTCAAACCCTTCGAAATTGGGGAGGTTCCTCCCCCGCTGGTCTTCCGCGCCCCTGGGCGCTAGAAGCCCTCAACCCATTTAAGAACCGCCTGAACGAGAACAACAGACCACTCATGGCCGGACATTCCAAGTTCAAGAACATCATGCACCGCAAAGGGCGCGCCGACGCGGTGCGCTCCAAGCTGTTCTCCAAGCTGTCGCGCGAGATCACTGTAGCCGCCAAATCGGGACTTCCCGACCCTACCATGAACGCCCGCCTGCGCCTGGCGGTGGCCAACGCCAAGGCCGAGTCCATGCCCAAGGACAATATCGACCGGGCCATCAAGAAGGGCGCGGGCGGCGACGCCGAATCCTATGATGAAGTGCGCTACGAGGGCTTCGGCCCCGGCGGTGTGGCCCTGATCGTCGAGGGCCTGACCGACAATCGCAACCGCGCGGCGGCCAACATCCGGTCCACCTTCTCCAAGAACGGCGGCAACATGGGCGCGACGGGTTCGGTCGCCTTCATGTTCGATCGCCTGGGCCAGATCGTCTATCCGGCCAAGGTCGGCAGCGAGGACAAGGTGATGGAGGCCGCCATCGAGGCCGGGGCCGAGGATGTGGAGTCCGACGAGGAAACCCACACCATCTTCACCGGCTACGAATCCTTCGCCGAGGTGGCCGCCGCGCTCGAGGCCAGTCTGGGCGAGGCCAAGTCCACCAAGATCATCTGGCGCGCCAAGGGCGGCACTCCGATCAGCGGCGATTCCGTCGGCACGCTCATGAAGCTGCTGGACGCCCTGGAGGACGACGACGACGTCCAGAGCGTCTACGGCGACTACGAGATCTCCGACGAGGACCTGGAGAAGTTCGGCTAACCCTGCCGGGAGACGCCCAGACGGATTCATCCTGGACAAGAAACAGGGTGAACAGCCGTCACCCTATCGGGATTATTGTCCCCGGCCGCCCGCCAAGGCGGCCATGAGGGGGACACATGGCTTCGAAATCCCGCGGCGGGGCGACCAGCCGGCGTGAGCTGCTGGCGCGCTCGGGCCTGGCGCTCGGCGCCGCGACCCTCGCGTCCGCCGCCCTGGCCCAGGACAGCGATCAGGTCACCGACCCCGACTTCGCCGACGGCGAGCCGCCTGCGCCTCTCGCTCGGCCGACGACCGCGGCCCCCGCGCCAGGACCCGTGGACTGGACCTGGGTACGCAACCAGTGGGCCCTGGACTGGGGGGAGGTCGATCTCTCGGCCATGCTGTTCGCCTCCAATCCCAAGCCGGTGCGCGACGCCATCGACCGCCACCGCCGCGCCCTGGACGCCAATCCGGTGCGCTATCTGGAGAAGAACAACCGGCCGCTGCAGAACGCGGCCCGCGCGGCCGCCGGCGCCTATTTCGGCGTGCCGGCCCAGAACATCGCCCTGTGCGAGAGCACCACCTCGGGCATCGGCCTGCTCTACAACGGCCTTGGCCTCCGCTACGGCCAAGAGGTCCTGACCACCACCCACGACTATTACGTCACCCACGAGAGCCTGCGCCTGGCCGCCCTGCGCGGCGGCGCAACGGTGCGCAAGATCAGCCTGTTCGAGCGGGTGGAGACCGTCACCGTCGAGCAGATCGTCGGGCGGATCGTGGCCAATATCGGCCCCCGGACCCGGGTCCTGGCGCTGACCTGGGTCCACTCCTCCACGGGGCTGAAGATGCCCATCCGCGCCATCGCGGACGCGCTGATCCCCATCAACGCCGGCCGCGCGCCTCACGAGAAGGTGCTGTTCTGCGTCGACGGGGTTCATGGCTTCGGGGTCGAGGACACGACCCTGCCCCAGCTTGGCTGCGACTTCCTGGTGGCCGGCTGCCACAAGTGGCTGTTCGGGCCGCGCGGCACCGGGGTGATCTTCGGAACACCGCTGGGGTGGAGCCGGGTGGAGCCCACCGTGCCCAGCTTCCTGGCGGAGGGCGCCTATTCGGCCTGGCTCGGCGGCTATGATCCGGGCCCTTCCACCGGGGCGCGGATGACGCCCGGGGGATTCAAGGCCTTCGAGCAGGTCTGGGCCCTGACCGAGGCCTTCGGCTTTCACCAGCGGGTGGGCAAGACCAATATCCGCAACCGCACCGTCGAGCTGGCGGGCCGCCTGAAGGAGGGCATAGTGCAGATGCCGCACATCCGGCTGCGCACGCCCCGCGACCCCCGGCTGTCGGCGGGCATCGTGGCCTTCGACGTCGACGGGCTATCGGCCGACGGCGTGTCGCGCCGGCTGCGCCAGTACAGGATCATCGGCTCGGTTTCGCCCTATGCCGAGCGCCACGTCCGCCTGACCCCCAGCTTCCGCAACACGCCCGAGGACGTGGAGTTCGCCCTGAACGCCCTGCACGTGATCCGCGCGGGGTCGCCCTCGCGGGCCCAATCCTAGTCCATCATCCGCACGATCACCGACTGGCTGGCGGTAGCCATCAGCTCTCCATCCTGCGCGAACAGATTCATGACGCCGTGGGCGAAGCCGCCGTGGATGCCGGTGATCTGGATGTCGCAGAGCACCCATCGGGTTGGCACGATCCGACGAATGCGCAGGGTGTTGTCCAGGCTGTTGCCCCCGCCCTGGCGGCCCAGGGCCGCGCCGACGCCCGAGGGCACATAGTCGGCCATGATCGCCAGCATGCTGGCGTCGATGGCGTAGTCCTCCACCGGCTTGATCCACATCACCAGGCGGCCGTCGGCGCTGAGGTCGCCAGTGCGCGGGCCTTCGCCGTAGCGGCCCTTGGCCATCCGCACGTCCAGCCGGCCGTTCAGGTTGTCGCCCTGGTCGCCCCAGAGCACCGAGCGCTCGCAGTCTTCAGGGGCCGGCATGTCGGGCATGGTCACCCACTGGTGCGAGACCGTGCTGGGCCGGGCGCCGAGCGCCGCATTGACCGTGAAGATCTCCTGGTCGCCGACGTGGCCGATCACCCGCGCCTGGCTGTTGTACTTGCCCTGCACCGGCACCCAGACATCCAGGTCCACCACCGAGCCAGGCCGGGCGTAGGACAGGTACTGGGCCGTGGCCCAGATCACCGGCCGGGCGCAGGTTCCCTCCATGGCCGCGATGGCGCTGGCCAGGCCGATACCGCCGTACATGAAGAGGTTGTCGGGCGGCCCCACGCAGACGGCCGGCGTCAGGGGCATGAACCAGCGGTGCGGGTTGTGGGTCGACTGCAGGTCGAAGAAGAGTTCGGTCATGGCGGGCCGATACGCCGACAACGACCGCCTGTCCTCTGTTTTCAGACGGTGGTGGCGGTGTCATCCTCGCGCCCTGATCGGCGACATCGGCCGGGCGACCGCCAGCTTGGCCGTGATGAGAAGACTGCTAATCGGCGCTGCGACACATTGGCTCGACACCGGTCTTCGCAGGCCACGCTTGCTTTCTGCGCGCCGTTCGGGTGTTTAGCCGCCCTGCCGAGCGCTTCTCCGAACCTGACCCGCGATCCTCCGCGGTGGGCCCGCCGCCTCGCCCCAAAGACCTCAGGAAGACCGCGCCATGCAAAGCTCCACAGCCTTCACCCGTGAAACCGTCCAGCTCGACGGAGAGACCTTCCACGACTGCGATTTCCAGAAGTGCCGACTGGTCTATTCCGGGGGTGAGGCGCCGGTGTTCAAGGACTGCCGCTTCGAGGACTGCGACTGGAAGTTCGAGGAAGGCGCGGCCCGGACCCTCGAGCACATGAAGGCGGTCTGGAACGCGGGCGGCAAGCAGCAGCTCCAGGGCCTGATCAAGGAAATCACCAGCGGCGGGGCCGCCCGGTCGTAAGCCGCGTTAGCTGGCGAAGGACTAGCAGGCTCCGGCGCGACGGCCAGCCCGCTTGGGGCCCGCTAAGCCTTCGGCTAGACTTCGCGCCATGAGCACCCTGCGCCGCCTGATCGACCTGCCCGGCATCGCCGACCTGGAATTCGCCTCCGTCATGAAGCCCGCCATGCGCGAGCCGGGCGCCCAGGCCGAGTATCCCCAACTGGACGAGGTCAGCCGCGCCAACTTCGGCCTGACCCTCGACGAGGCCGACGAGGTGAGCCTGCCCGCCGACTGGGACCGGATCGAGCGCCAGTCCGAGCGCGACCAGGTCGAAGCTTTCGAGGCCGCCGGCTGGGACGTCACCGACAAGCGGCGGCCTTTGAAGATCCTGCCGCAGTTCAGCTTCCAGATGTGGCTGGCCATCCGCGGCGTGGCCGGCTCCCTGCCCTATCAGGCGGAGGAGGATGTGGAGGCCAAGATGCAATCCTCGCTGGCGGCGGATGCGGCCAAGTTCAGGCGGGACCGGTAGGGTCGGTCGAATTTCTATATTGCGGTATGGCCAGCTCAGCTATTCAGGATGAAAACCTGAGAGGAAAACCCATGCCCCGTTCCCCCGACTATCTCGGTGCCACCGGCATCGGGGTCAGCGACCTGGCCCGGTCCACCGACTTCTACACCCGGGTCCTGGGCATGAAGCAGGTTCAGACCTTCAAGCTGGACTATATGGATGAGGTGGTGGTGGCCTTCGAGGGCCGTACGGCGGTGGTGCTGATGCACTATACCGACGGCTCGGAGCGGAACTACAAGGACAACCCGATCAAGCTGGTCTTCTACGTCACCGACCCCAAGGCGGTGAGCGACCGGATCAAGGCCGATGGCCTGACCATCATCCGCGAGCCGGCGCCGATCGCCAGCCTGGGCGGCGCGGTGGTCGGCCTGGCCAAGGACCCCGACGGCTACACCATCGAGCTGCTGCAGGCGCCGCCCCCCAAGAGCGAAGCCCAATCCTCCGCGGCCTCGGCCGGAGCCTAGGCTCTCGGATAGAGAATGATCTGGGTGCAGCGGAAGGCGGCCATCAGCTTGCCGGTGGCGGCGTCCGTCAGGGTCGCGTCCCAGACCTGGGTGGTGCGGCCGCCGTGTAGCATCTGGGCGGTGCAGATCACCGCCCCCTCGCGCAAGGTGCTCGTGAAGTTGGCCTTCACCTCGGCGGTGGTGAAGCCGCTCGCGCCTTCCGGCCAGGCCGTGGAGACGCCGTAGGCGCAGAGGATGTCGGCCACCGACAGCAGGCAGCCGGCCAGCAGGAAGCCCGTGTGGGCCACCAGGTCGGGCCGCACCTCGAACCGCCCCACCACGCGTCCGTCGGCGACCTCGGTAATGGTCAGCCCCAGATGGCCCGGCAGCTTGCCGTCATTGGCGCGGTTCAGGTCCTCGACGGACGTTCGGTTCGTGGTCTTGGCCATGGTGTTCCCCCTCTCTGGACCCATCTAGCCCAAAGCCGCGGGCCTGTGTCAGGGTCACCTCCGGAAAACGCGTGGAGGGCCGATGGCCGCGATGGATTTGAGCCAGGTGGCCGAGCGTCTCGCCGCGCGGCGGCCGGCGTCGGGGACCTACATCATCGGCGTCACGGGCGCGGTGGCGGCGGGCAAGACCGTGTTCGCGGCCGCCCTGGCCGAGCATCTTGCGGCGGCGGGGCAGAAGGTGGAGCTGGTCTGTACCGACGGATTCCTGTTCTCCAACGCCCGGCTGGCGGAACTCGACCTGTCAAACCAGAAGGGCTTCCCGCCGTCCTATGACCACGCCGCCCTGCGCGCGGCCCTGGAGAGCGTGCGCCGAGAACCGACCGCGTTCCCCGGCTATTCCCACGTGACCTACGACATCGACCCAGCCCTGGTCCGCACCCTGGATCGGCCTGACATCCTGATCATCGAGGGGCTCAACCTGATCCCCACCCACGGTCCGTCCCTGATCGACAGCCTGATCTATCTGGACGCGCCGGAGTACGATCTGGAGGCCTGGTACACCGCCCGCTTCATGGGTCCGTGGGAAGCCGCCGAGCACGATCCCGGCTCCTTTTACGCCCGCTTCCGCAACATGAGCCGGGCCGAAACCGAGGGCCTGGCCAGGATGGTCTGGGAGAAGGTCAATCTGAAGAACCTCCACGACCACATCCTGCCGGCCCGCGACCAGGCCGACCTGGTGGTGCGCAAGGGGCCGGGGCATCAGATCCTGGCGGTCGAGACGCGGGGGTAAAGCTGTAGATGCTGTGTCCGACTGCGTGTGCAACAACGAGCTAGTTGTTGCCAGCTTGGTTGGACTTGCCTGCAGTCGCCGTTACGAGGCACAAAGGTTGAGTCGCCTAGGCGATAAGGTCGGAGGGGGAGACGGCTTTTTTGCTTGCCCGCACTGGGCCGCCTCTCCCCTCCTCATCCTGCAACGACCGCGTCACGCAGAGCCGTAGCAAGAATGACCCCGGCCTACTTCCGGCCGGATTTCGGCGCGGGCTTCACCGTTTCAACCACGTGGGTCTTCGGTTTGGCCTGAGCCTGCTTCACGGTCGTGAAACGGCCGGTTCCGGCGTTACGTCCGATCTTCATGGCTTTCTCCATGTCGCACTCCAAGGCGGCGTTCGCCCACGCCGCACAGGCTGCGGACGCAAGGGATTCATCACCCGATTCTGACCTGTGGATAACTGCGGCGTTCAGCCCTACGCACAGGAAACATGAGGCCTGTGGATGAGCCCTCTGGTCACCAGACTCAGATCCGACTTCGGCGCCAAATCCCAGCCTTCAACCTCTCGTCAACCAATCCAGCTTCCTGTATCACCGGAACATATCCTGAACGCGCCTTGAGTCCCGCCATGACCGCCATCCGTATCCTCGGCCTAGATCCGGGTCTTCGCCGCACCGGCTGGGGCGTGATCGAGATCGACGGGGCGCGGCTGATCCACGTGGCCCATGGGGTCATCGCGCCGAAGGACAGCCTGCCGTTTTCCGAGCGCCTGCTGGCCCTGTTCGTCGGCATCAGCGACGTCGTCGCCTTGCACAGCCCCCACGAGGCGGCGGTGGAGGAGACCTTCATGAACAATAACGCCGCCTCAGCCCTGAAGCTCGGCCACGCCCGCGCCATGGCCCTGGTGGTCCCGGCCCGCGCCGGCCTGCCGGTCGCGGAATACGCCGCCACGGTGGTGAAGAAGTCCGTGGTGGGCACCGGGTCGGCCGACAAGACCCAGGTGTCCTTCATGATCGCCCGCCTGCTGCCCAAGGCCGGCCCCGCCACCGCCGACGCCGCCGACGCCCTGGCCGTCGCCATCGCCCATGCCCACGCCCGCAAGGCCCGCAGCTTTGGAGCCGCCGCGTGATCGGGCGGCTGCGGGGCCTGGTGGCCGAGGTCGGCGAGGAGGACGCCCTGATCGACGTCGCCGGCGTCGGCTATGTGGTCCGCTGCGGCTCGCGCACGCTCGGCCACCTGCCGGCCATGGGCGAGGAGGCGGTGCTGCACGTCGAGACCCAGTGGTCGGAGGCCACCGGCATGCGGCTCTACGGTTTCCTCGGCCGCGACGAGCGCCGCGCCTTCGTCGTCCTGCAATCCATCCAGGGGGTGGGTCCCAAGGCGGCGCTGGGGGTGCTCGATATCCTGTCGCCGGCGGAACTGGCCCAGGCCGCCGCCCGCGAGGACAAGGCCGCCGTGGCCCGCGCCAACGGGGTCGGTCCCAAGCTCGCCCTGCGCATCGTCACCGAGCTGAAGGACAAGCCGCTCACCGACGGCCCGGTCGCCGCCTTCCACGCCACAGCCCTCGCGCCCGCCCCGCTCGCGCCGTCCGCCACCGGCGAGGCGGTCTCGGCCCTGATGGGGTTAGGCATCGCCGAGGTGAACGCCCGGCGTGTCGTCGAACAGGCCGCCCTGCGCCTGGGGGATGAGGCGACAGTCCAGGCGCTGATCAAGGCCGGTTTGCAGGAACTGGGACGTTGACCCGTCTGGTCTCCGGCGAGGAGGTCCCCATGGAGGGCTCCGACAAGGCGCTGCGTCCGCAGACGCTGGCGGAGTTCGTCGGGCAGGAGCAGGCCAAGGGCAATCTCTCGATCTTCATCGAGGCCGCCAAGGCCCGCGCCGAGGCCCTGGACCACGTCCTGCTGTTCGGCCCTCCCGGCCTGGGCAAGACCACGCTCGCCCAGATCGTCGCCCGCGAGCTGGGGGTGAACTTCCGCGCCACCAGCGGGCCGGTCCTGGCCAAGGCCGGCGATCTCGCGGCGATCCTGACCAATCTCGAACCGCGCGACGTGCTGTTCATCGACGAGATCCACCGCCTGCCGGCCAATGTGGAGGAGATCCTCTATCCGGCGATGGAGGACCATGTCCTGGATCTGATCATCGGCGACGGACCCTCGGCCCGCTCGATCCGCATCGACCTGGCGCCCTTCACCCTGGTGGCGGCCACGACCCGGGCCGGCCTGCTGGCCACGCCCCTGCGCGACCGGTTCGGTATTCCCCTGCGCCTGGAGTTCTACACCCACGGCGAGCTGCAGAAGGTGCTGACCCAGGCCGCCCGGAAGATGAACCTGGAGCTGTCGCCCGACGGCGCCCTGGAGATCGCCGCCCGCGCGCGGGGCACGCCGCGCGTCGCCGGCCGCCTGCTGCGCCGGGTCCGCGACTTCGCCGCCGCCGACGGCGCCACCCTCATTGACCAGAAGGCGGCCGCCAAGGCGCTGGCGCGTCTGGACGTGGACGAAGCCGGGCTGGACGCCCTGGACCGCCGCTACCTCCGCGCCCTGATCGAGAACTACGGCGGCGGGCCGGCCGGGGTGGAGACCCTGGCCTACGCCATCGCAGAGGCCCGCGACGCGGTGGAGGACGTCATCGAGCCCTTCCTGCTGCAGCAGGGCTTCATCCAGCGCACGCCGCGCGGCCGGATGGTCTGCGCCAAGGCCTACACTCACATCGGCCTGACCCCGCCGCCGCAGATCCAGGCGGGCGGACAGCCGGGGCTGTTCGAGGAGGAGTGAGCTTCTCCTCCCCTTCTCAGCGGAGAGGGTAAGGTGAGGGGCCTACGGCCTGTCAGCTGCGCAGCGTCCGGTCGAAACGCCCCCCTCACCCTACCCTCTCCCCCCGAAAGACGTGGGGAGAGGAGACCAGGCCTCGACCGCCTCGCTCCCGTCGCGGCATAAGGGGGTGATGCGTACCCTTTCCCTGATCCTGCTAGGCGCCGTGCTCTGGTTCCTCGCCGCGGTGTTCCTCCGGCTGGCCATGCCGTGGGGACTGTTCGGCGGCGGGTACACGACGGCCATCCTGTTCGGAATCACCGCCCTGCTGGCGCCGGTGCTGTTGAGCGCCGTGCACCGCCTGACCGCCGGCGGCGAGGCGCCCCGCCTGCCCACCGCGGCTATTATCTGCCTGGTGGGGGCGCTGCTGGGCTCGGTGGCGATGACCTGGTCGCCCCAGCTCTATGCCGCCAACCCCGCCCGCCTGGTGGCGGGCGCAGCCTGGCTGCTGTTCGGGCTCGGCGCGCTCCTCACCTCGGCCATGGTGCAGGACCGAACCCGATGACCGAACCCTCCGCCGGCGAGATCGTCGGCCGCGAGCACCGCCTGCCGGTGCGCATCTACTACGAGGACACCGACTTCACCGGCGTCGTCTACCATGGCCAGTATGTGCGGTTCTTCGAGCGCGGCCGCAGCGATTTCCTGCGGGTGGCGGGCATCGGCCACGCGCAGCTGCTGGACCGCCCGGACCCGGCCGCCTTCACCGTCGTGCGGCTGGAGATCGACTTCAAGGCGCCGGCCCGCATCGACGACGCGCTTCTTGTGCGCACGACCTATGATCGGATGGCGGGACCGCGCCTGTTCATCGACCAGAAGATCACCCGCGGCGAGCAACTGATTGCGCAGGCGATCGTCGAGGCCGCCTGTATCGATCTCACAGGACGGCCACGAAAACCGCCTAAAGAACTCATAGCGACGCTCCGGCCCCTGTTTTGCTAGAGCGCGATAGCCGAAAGTGAACTTCCGGTTTCGGCGGCCATCGCGCTCTAACCAGGAGTGGGCAGAAATGTTCGTTTCAAAGTGAAACGTACATTTCTGTGGTGGCTTGGCCACAAGTTCGACACTGCGCTGTCCCAAGCCAATCCTGGCCGGACGCTAACCACGGAGCCCAGGCCGCATGGACCCCGCAGTCCCCGCCGCGATCACCCCCGAGACCTTCTCCTTCATCTCCCTTTTCTTGCGCGCCGACTGGGTCGTGAAGAGCGTGATGATCGGCCTGGCCGTGGCCTCGCTCTGGTCCTGGACCGTGATCATCGACAAGTTCTTCCGCTTCAGCGCGCTGAACGGCCAGGCTGACCGGTTCGAGAACCAGGTCTCCTCGGGCCGCAGCCTGGAGGACATCGCCGCCGAGGCCGGCGAGCGGCCCAAGCACGCCCTGCCCCGCATGCTGCAGGGCGCCCTGCGTGAATGGCGCGACGCTCGCGGCAAGGGGCTCTCCACCGACACCCAGGCCGCCTTCCTGATCCAGCGGATCGACCGGGTGCTGGACACCACCATCGCCCGCGAGGCCCAGCGGGTGGAGGACGGCCTCGGCTCGCTGGCCATCGTCGCCACCGCCTCGCCCTTCATCGGCCTGTTCGGCACCGTCTGGGGGATCATGAACGCCTTCCAGGAGATCGCCATCCAGAAGAACACCAACCTCTCGGTGGTCGCCCCCTCCATCGCCGAGGCCCTGTTCGCCACGGCCATCGGCCTGGTGGCCGCCATCCCGGCCTATATCGCCTACAACAAGTTCTCCACCGACGCCTCGCGCTACACCGGCCGCCTCGAGGGCTTCGCCGACGACCTGTCCACCGCCATCCAGCGGCGGCTGGCGGACCGGACCTAGGCCATGGCGATCTCGAGCCACGACGCGTTCTCAGCCTCGGGCGGCGGCGGCCGCAGGCGCCGCCGTGGCGGCCGCAGGGGCGCCCTGTCGGAAATCAACGTCACGCCGCTGGTGGACGTGATGCTGGTCCTGCTGATCGTCTTCATGGTGTCGGCGCCGCTGTTGACCGTCGGCGTCCCGGTGGAATTGCCCAAGACCGAGGCCGGCTCCATGCAGGACCAGGCCGAGCCGCTGACCGTCTCCATCCGCGCCGACGGCTCGCTGTTCGTGCAGGAGGAGCCCGTGGCCTTCGCCGGCCTCTCGCCGCGCCTGCGCGCCATGGCCGGCGACACCACCAAGCCGATCTATGTCCGCGCCGACGGCCGGGCCGCCTACTCGGTGGTCGCCCAGGTGATGGCGGCGCTTTCCACCTCCGGCTTCACCTCGATCAACCTGATCACCGACACGGGCGGCCCCTCCTCCGGCGGAACCCCCGCCCCGGACGCTCCGGCGGGTTGAGGCCGGCATGACGCGCACCGGGTCGGATTTCTCCGCGGCGATGATCGTCTCCGTCCTGCTGCACGGCGGGGTGATCGTGGCCGCCCTGATTTCCTGGCCCAAGGAACCGCCTCAGGTTGGGACCACCGTGCCGGTCAACATCATCTCCAACGCCACCTACACCGACCTGCGCGCCGCCGCCCAGGCCGCCCAGGAGCAGATGGCCACCACCGAGCAGCCCGTCCCCGACGCCCCGCCCGAGGCCGCCATCGAGGCGCCCCTGCTGGCGCTCGCCCGACACCTGGAGGACGTGCTGGACGACGAGGCCGCCACCCTGCCGCCAGGCGACCGGGCGCGTATTGAAGGGGCTTTGAGGGGGCTCGATCGCCGCGCCCGCATGACCCTGCCGGCCTGGCGCTCCATGCTGCGCGCCATCGATGAGGACGCCGAGGACGACCCCGACTTCGTCGACTGGTTCGACGCCACCTTCCTCTATGGCCGCGTGGTGGACGCCGCCTGCCGCCGCCACTGGGTTGATCCCACCGAGCCCCTGACCAACGCCGTCATCGCCCCGGCCCACGGGGTGCTGGTCACCAGCGCGACCCTGGCCGATAGCACCCTGGCCGATCCCTTCGCGCTCGCCGAAATGCGCACCGGCGCCGCGCGCCTGCCCGACCGGCCTAAGACCCTGCGCCTGGCCTCACCCTTCGACTACGAGACCAACGCCCGGGCCTTCGTGGTCACCGACGTCGGCCGCGACGACCCGCGCCAGGTGGCCGCCGCCATGCGTGAGCTGTTCCTGGCCGCGGGCGGCGGTGGCGTCGGTCTGTTCACCGCCATCCGCCGCCTGCGCGCCGTCCATGAGCGGATCGCCGCCCCGCTTTCCGACAAGGGCCTGGCCCTCTACGCCCAGCACGTCGATCCCCTGGAGGTCGGCGCCCTGGTGGACATCTTCCGGGCCGAGCAGGACAGCTGCCTGCTGGGCACCGACGCGGTCCGGGACGGGGTCGATGTGCCGGGCCGGTCCCTGCGGCTGCTGGTCTTCGACCGCGTGCCCTGGCCGCGGCCCGACATCCTGCACAAGGCCCGCCGGGTCCGCTTCGGCGGCAAGTCCTATGACGACAGCGTCGCCCGCAACCGCATCAGCCAGGCCTTCGGCCGCCTCATCCGCCGCGCCGACGACAAGGGGGTCTTCGTCATGCTCGACGCCGCGGCCCCCACCCGCCTGTTCTCCGGCCTGCCGGAGGGCGTGAAGATCGAACGTCTCGGCCTGGTGGAGGCCATCGAGGCGACGGCGGAGTTCCTGGGGACCTAGCTTCTCCTCTCCCACAAGCGGGAGAGGAAATGTTGCGCCTCACGCCGCCCGCATCTGCTCAAACAGATCCGCCGGATAGGGCGAGACATAGAGGCTGACACCGGTGGCGGCGCGGATCGCGTCGGCGGGCTGGTCCCAGAGGCGCTCCCAGTCCAGGCCGATCAGGGGCGGGCTCCGCCGGCCGTGGGTCCAGGCGCTCAGGATGGTGTCCAGGAACAGGGGCAGGGCCTCGGCCTGGCCCATCGCGATCTTGCTGGTGACCATGCCCAGGAACATCGAGGAATAGTGGTGGCCGAACTGGGCCATCTGGAAGCCCGAGATCGCCACCTCGTGCAGGGCGGTGGTCCGGTAGCCGGCCAGGAGGTGCCAGAGATCGTGGCACTGCAGGATGCGGGCGTTGAGGTAGTCCAGCGGCGCGGGCATGTCGGCCAGGCCCAGCGCTTCGCGGTCCAGGACCTCCAGGTCAAAGCCGTTGTCGACGATCAGGTCATGGAACTCCGCCCCCAGCGATCCCGCCGGGCAGCGGGCCAGGGCCTCCAGGGTGAAGGGCTTGGGATAGCCGGTGGCGGCGGCGGCGGAGACCCCGGGATAGAGCCCGGCGCACCTGGCCACGCGGCCTTGCAGGTCAGGCAGGGTTCCGGCCAGGGCGGCGGTGCGGACCGTGACCTCTCCGGCGTCGAGGTTGGCGACCGGATCGTCCACCAGACTCCAGAAGCCATCCCAGAAGGCGGCGGGGATGTGCTCGGGGGCGCCGTGGGCCTCGATTATCGGCCCGCGCGGAGCGACCCCCAGCCAGCCCTCGGTGGCCCCATCATAGATCAGGACCAACTTCTCCGGGGCCGCGGTCGCGGCATGGACCAGCAGCGCCGCCAGATCGGCCTGGGCCGCGCCGCCCGCCCGGAGGGATGCGGCCAGCCGTTTGGCGTCGTCGCCATCCCCACCTTCAATCACGCGGGCCTCGAAGCAGGCGCGCGCCGCCGGGTCGATCATGCTGGCTTCCCTGGGAACATTTTCTCCAGGCAACCTATCATTCCCATGCGGAAATCAAGCGGCACGCAGGGTTGCGTCCCTTGACACCGGTGTCATTATGCACGAAGCGCCGCCAGGGAGGCCCCAGATGCAGACGACCCGACGGGTCCTTCTCGCCGGCATGGCCGGCGCTGTGGCGCTTCCCGCCGCCGCCGCGCCGGCTCCGAGCCGCGCCCAGGTCCTGGCCGCCATGCGGCGCGCCACCGCCTTCATGACCGACAAGGCCGCGGTGCATGGGGGCTATGTCTGGTCCTACCTGCCCGACTTCTCGCGCCGCTGGGGGGAGCTGGAGGCCAGCGCCACCCAGGTCTGGGTGCAGCCGCCGGGAACCGGCACGGTGGGCCACCTGTTCCTCGACGCCTATCACGCCACCGGCGACGAGGCCTACTACGCCGCCGCCACCCAGGCCGCCGAGTGCCTGATGGCGGGCCAGCTGCCCACCGGCGGCTGGAACTACCTGATCGACTTCGGCGGCGAGGCTGCCAAGGCGAAATGGTACGCCACCATCGGGGCCAACGCCTGGCGGATGGAGGAATTCCAGCACGACTGGGGCAACGCCACCTTTGACGACGCGGGCTCCTCGGAGGCCATGCAGTTCCTGCTGCGCATGTATCTCGAGAAGCGCGATCCTCGGTTCAAACCGGCCCTCGACCGGGCGCTGGATTTCGTCCTGAACAGCCAATATCCCAACGGCGGCTGGCCGCAGCGCTGGCCCGCGGGGCGGCCGTTCACCAAGCATGGGGCCGACTATACGGGCCACATCACCTTCAATGACGACGTGGCCGGGGAGAATATCAAGTTCCTGGTCATGGCGGCCCAGACCCTGGGCGATCCCCGCGTGGCCCCCGCCATCCGCCGCGCCATGGACGTCTTCCTCATCACCCAGCAGCCCGCCCC
Organism: Phenylobacterium ferrooxidans; assembly: GCF_042714595.1. NCBI lineage: Bacteria > Pseudomonadati > Pseudomonadota > Alphaproteobacteria > Caulobacterales > Caulobacteraceae > Phenylobacterium > Phenylobacterium ferrooxidans. Next base: position 25,994 of record NZ_JAOTJD010000019.1, read on the forward strand.
CCAGGCCGGCTGGGGCCTGCAGCACCGGGTCGACGACCTGAAGCCCGCAGCCGCGCGCAGCTATGAGCCCCTGGCCCTGACCACCCACACCACGGCGGTCAACACCGCCCAGCTGATGACCTTCTACGAACTCACCGGCGACCCGAAGTACCTGGCCCGCGTCCCCGAGGCTCTGAACTGGCTCGCCAAGGTCGCCCTGCCCAGGCCGAGGCCGGACGGCCGCACCCATCCGACCTTCCTGGAGATCGGGACCGACCGGCCGCTCTATGTCCACCGGCGCGGGTCCAATGTGGTCAACGGCGCCTACTATGCGGACGGCGATCCGGAGAAGACCCTGGCCCACTACAGCGCCTTCCGGCTCGTGAAGCTGGATGAGCTCCGCGCCCGCTATGCGGCGCTGAAGGCGACCCCGCTGGACAGGGTGGCGGCGAACTCTCCCCTGACCCACAAGGGGGCCCTGCCGCGCTTCTTCGCCAACCAGGATTTCGCCACCTCCGACCTCAACGGCGGGGGGACGATGGCGCCGCTGAAGGTCAGCCCCGAGACCGTCTCCAGGCTGTTGGCCGACCTGAACACCGAGGGCTATTGGCCCACGCCCCTGCTCGCCACCAGCCATCCCTACAAGGGCCCTGGTCCCAAGACGTCAACCCCAGGCGACTATTCCCAGACCCATGTGGGCGACGACTTCGACACCTCGCCCTATCCGACGGACACTCCGGTGATGGGCGTCTCCACCTCGGCCTTCATCAAGAACATGGGGGTTCTCATCAGCGCGGTAGACGGCGCCTAGCGTCTTTCCTCCCCTTTAGCGAAGCGTAAGGGGGAGGGGGACCGCGACGCAGGCGTGGTGGAGGGGGCGAGCCTCAAGTTCAGAGCCCGGTCGCGCCCCCTCCACCGCCTGTCGGCGGTCCCCCTCCCCCGTAAACGGGGGTGGAAAGGGCTACACCACCGCCTTCGAGTAGAGGTTGATCACCAGCACACCGGCCAGGATCATCCCCATGCCCAGCACCGCGGGCAGGTCGAGCTTCTGCTTGAAGATCAACCAGGCCAGCAGGGTGATCAGCACGATGCCGATCCCCGACCAGATGGCGTAGCCGACCCCCACCGGCACCGTCTTCATGGAGTGAGACAGGGCGTAGAAGGCCACCCCGTAGCCCGCTGCAGAAATGATCGACGGAAGGGTCTTGGAGAACCCGTCCGACGCCTTCAGCGCGGTGGTGGCGACCACCTCGCAGACGATGGCGATGCCGAGCCAGGCGTAGCCGTTCATGGGGTCGTCCTTCTGTCCGAATCGAGGGGCCGGCCCACCGTAGCCGGAACGCGCGCCCGCGGGTCAGGCGCACGCCGCAAGCTCCCCTAGCCCGGCGCCCGCGTGGCGGTGATGACCTCCCCCACCAGCCGGGCGACGGTCTCCATGTCGCTGGTCGGAGTGGGGGTGGTCCCCAGGCGCACCACCACCAGCCCCGCCGACGGGACCACGATCACGTACTGGCCGTGGTGGCCACGGGCCATGAAGGCGTCGGCGGGCATGCCCCAGGCGATGCGCCGCCGCGATCCTTCGCCGGGTCCCCGGTTGGTCCAGAACCCCGCCCCGTACCCCACGGCCTCGCTGCCCGGGGTCGGGCGGGCGGAATAGTCCGCCCAGCCCTTGGGCAGGATCTGCTGTCCCCCCACCTGGCCGTCATCGAGATAGAGCTGCCCCAGCCGCGCCCAGTCCCGGGCGCTGGCCCACATGTGGGTGGATCCCAGCGGCGTGCCGGTGGCGTCCAGCTCCAGGGTGGCGTGCTTCAGGCCCAGCCTGTCGAACAGGTCGCGGTGAGCGAAGGCCAGCAGGGCGTCCTGGTCGCCGCCGGCCTGGTCGCGGAGGATGCGCGAGAGGATCAGCGTGCTGGCGTCGGCATAGCTCCAGTCGGTTCCGGGCGCCGCCTTCAAGGGCGCGGCCACGGCGGCTCGCGCCTTGTCCCGCTCGGCGAACAAGATCCGGGCCGAGGGGTCGAAGGCGCTCCAGGGGCTGGCGGTGAGGGACTGGCCCAGGGCCAGGCCGCTGTTCATCCGCAACAGGTTGTCGATGGAGATTGCGTGGCGAGGGTCGCTCGGGGCGGCCCAGGCGGCCACGGGGGCGGGCCCCTGCACCGAGACCTTGCCCTGGGCCACCAGCACCCCCAGCAGGGCGTTGGTCACCGACTTGGTCATGGACCAGCCCGTGATCGGCGTGTCGACGCCATAGCCGGCCGCGTAGCGTTCGCCGACGATCCTGCCCCGGTGCAGGATCACGACGGCCTTGGTCTGTCGCAGGGCCGGCCGGGCCGGCTCGGCGAAAGCGCGGTCCAGGGCGGCCTCGATGGCGGGTGACGTCGCGGCGGTCTCCAGGGCAGGAGGGACGGGGCCGGGGATCACCGGCCTGGCGGGCGCAGGCGGCGGGGCCGCGCCACGCAGCACCAGGCAGCCCGCGGCGCCGCGGTGGACGGCGCGGCTGGGGGCGAAGCCCGCCAGGCTCGAGGTCACCGCCTGGTTGGTTCGGTCCACCTTGTGGCGGACCAGGAAGTGCGCCGGGCCCAGGTCCGGATCGATCGCCTCGCGGCGGATGACCTGCGGGTCGAGGCCCGAGACGAAGGTGGCCGAGCAGAGCTGGTGGCTGGTCAGGCCGGTGGCGACATGGGCCGCGCCGCTCAGGGCGCCGCAGCCGGCGAGGGGGGCCGCCGCCGCGATCAGCAGCAGGGGGCGCAGGTGTTGGATGTTCATTGAGGAGCTCCGAAGGGTTCGATCCCTCGTCTGCCGCCTCAGGAGGTGACGTTCGCGCCGGTTTTGAAGTCTGGCTGGCCGATTCCGAAATCGGCGGTAGCGCGCCGGAAGTCGCTAGGGGTGACACCGGTGTCGGCCCGGAAGGCCCGGTTGAAGGGTCCCAGGGAGTTGAACCCCGTGTCCAGGGCGATGGTCAGGATGGGCGTCGCGTCCTGGGCCCGGTCGGCCAGGGCGGCCTTGGCCTCGGCGATCCGGTAGCCGTTCAGGTAGCTGTTGAAGTTGCGGTGGCCCAGTCCCTGATTGATCAGCCGCCGCAGCCGGTACTCCTGCACCCCCAGCATCTCGGCCAGCCGGCCGATGGTCAGGCCTTCGCGCCGATAGGCCCGGTCGAAGCTCATGGCGTGGTCCAGGGCCGCGGCCAGGCTCTGGTCGGCCGGTTCCACGGAGTGGGCGAGGCCGGTCGTCGGACTGGCGGCCGGCGTCAGCCAACCGCTCGCCGCCACCTGCAGCAGCGCCGCGGCCACCGCCAGGGCGATGAGCGCCAGGGCCAGGGCCTGGATCAGGCTGCCGACATCGGGGCTCGCCGGACGAGGACCCAGGACATCAGACAGGGCGTTCAGGGCGATGAACCCGGCGGCGGCGCCGATCACGAACGGCCGCACGCGGCGGCGCGGCTCCACCAGGTCGGCCGGCCACGAGGCCAGGGTCTGACCCGCCGCCAGCAGGCCCAGGCCCAGGGACTCCAGGACGAGGAACCCGCGCACCGCCCATGCCACCGGTGTCATTTCCGGACCCAGGGCCAGGGCCTCGAACAGGCCGACGGCGACGATCAGCACCCACGCCGCCCCATGCCAGGGCCGCAGCCGGAACCCGTCGTCGAACAGCGCCCGCGCGAACAGCCAGAAGGCCAGGTTGCCGCCGGCCGTCAGGGCCTCGATGGGAAAGGCGACGATCCCGAGCCGGCCTTCAAGGGCGCTGGCCGACGACACCGCGAAGGCCGCGGCGCTCAGGGCGAACAGGGCGCCCAGGCGCGCGGCCTGCGCCCGCCCGTGGTCGCGGAGCAGCAGGACCGCCACCAGCACCAGCAGCAGGCAGGCGCCGCCCCGCAGCATGAGATCGACGCTGGTCAGAAGGTCCGGCATGCGCGCCCCCCGGCGGCCTGATCAGTGCTTGCCGCGGTCGCGGCCGAAGTTGGGTTCGGCGCTTTCCTGGCCGGCCGCGATAATGCCGCGGCGGATCTCTCGGGTGCGGGTGAAGAGCTCGAACAGCTTGTCGCTCTCCCCCCAGCGTATCTGCCGGGACAGAGCCTGCAGGTCCTCAGTAAAGCGGCCGAGAATCTCCAGCACCGCCTCCTTGTTGGCCACGAAAACATCGCGCCACATGGTGGGATCGGACGCCGCGATACGCGTGAAGTCGCGGAAACCGCCGGCCGAATACTTCATCACCTCAGCCTGGGTGACCTCCTCCATGTCGGCGGCGGTGCCGACGATGTTGTAGGCGATCAGGTGAGGCAGGTGGCTGGTGACGGCCAGCACCAAGTCGTGGTGCCTATCGTCCATCAATTCAACATTCGCCCCCAGCGCCCGCCAGAACTCCGACAGCTGGCTGACCGCCTCCAGGTAGGCGTCGTCCTGCCGCGGCTGCGGGGTCAGGATCACCCAGCGGCTCTGGAACAGCTCGGCGAAGCCGGCGTCAGGACCCGAGTGTTCGGTGCCGGCGATCGGGTGGCCCGGCACGATGAAGACGTTGTCGGGCAGGGCCGCGGTCAGGGCGGCGGCCACCGAGCCCTTCACCGAGCCGACGTCGGTGACGATGGCGCCGGGCTTCATGGCGGGCGCGGCGGCCTTGGCGGCGTCACCCATGGCCAGCACGGGAACCGCGAAGACCACCAGGTCGGCGTCCTTCACCGCCTGCGCGATGTCGCCGGTGACCTTGTCGGCATAGCCCAGCTCGACGATTCGGGCGCGGTGCGCCTCGCTGAGGTCGGCGACGATGACCTCGCCCACGGCGCCCGCCTCGCGGGCCGCCAGGATGACCGAGGAGCCGATCAGGCCGCAGCCGATCACCGCCATGCGGGGGAAGAGGATCTCGCCCATCAGGATTTCACGAAGGCGGTGAGCGCGTCGACCACGGCGCGGTTGTGATCTTCCAGGCCGATGGTGATCCGCAAATGGTCCGGCAGGCCGTAGCCGCCCACCCCTCGAACGATGATCCCCTTCGACGCCAGGAACGCCTCGGCCTCCTTGGCGGTCTTGCCCGGCGTGTTGGGGAAGCCCACCAGTACGAAGTTGGCCGCCGAGGGCACAGGCTCCAGGCCGAGGCCGCCCAGCTGCTGGATCAGATAGGGCCGCCATTGCGCCACCAGGGCCAGGGAGCGGGCCTGGAAGTCGTCGTCCCCCAGCGCCGCGACAGCCGCCATCTGGGCCGGGGTGTTGACGTTGAACGGCAGGCGGATGCGGTCGAGCGCGTCGGCCATCTCCACCGGCATATAGGCCCAGCCCACCCGCAGGGCGGCCAGGCCGTGCAGCTTGGAGAAGGTGCGGGTCACCACCACGTTCTCGAACTCGCGCACCATGGACATGCCGTCCTCGAAGGCCGGGTCCGCGACGAACTCCGCATAGGCGCCGTCCAGCACCAGCACGACGCCGGGGGCCAGGCCGGCGTGAAGGCGGCGGATCTCTTCGCCGGTGATCCAGGTGCCGGTGGGGTTGCCGGGGTTGGCGACGAACACCAGGCGGGTGCGGTCGTCGACCTGGGCCAGCAGGTTGTCGACGTCGATGCGGTGGTTGACCTCCTTGGCCAGCTTCACGGTCGCGCCGCAGGCCCGCGCGCCTATGGCGTAGGCCCCGAAGCCGAACTCGCCCTGGACGATGTTGTCGCCGGGTTCGAGGAAGGTCTGGTTCAGCAGCTGGAAAATCTCGTCCGAGCCGCAGCCGAAGATCAGCCGCTCAGGCTCCAGGCCGTACTTCTGCGCGATGGCGGTTCGCAGGATCGTGGTGCGGCCGTCGGGATACATGTGCAGCAGGTCGATGGCGCCGGCGAAGGCCGCCTTGGCGTCCGAGCTGCAGCCGAGGATGTTCTCGTTGGCCGAGAGCTTCAGCGGATGTTCGATGCCTTCGACCTTGGCCTTGCCGGGAACATAGCAGGCGATGTCGAGGATGCCGGGCTTCGGCGTGGGCCGCTGGGCCTTGGCGCGGTCGAGGACGGTGTCGGACATGGGACGCTTCAAGCGGGGATGAGGCCCGCCTCTTACACGTCCAGCGGGGCGGGCGCAGCCCCGATCACCCCCGAAAGGCGCCCCGGCGCGCGGGCCAGGCGTTCGTCGCCGGCCTGGTAGAAGCCGATCAGGGCGAAAAGCTTCAGCCCGCCGACCTCGGCGATCAGGTCGCCCACCACCCCGTCCCGGCCCAGGGTCTCCTCAATGGCGGCGGCGGAACCGGGGGCGTCGGTGACCCAGAAGGTGCGGTCATCGCCGGTGGGCTCGACCTCGACCTCGGCGACGGCGAGCGCCGTCATCGGACCCCAGGCGGCGAGGCAGGGGAGGGCGGCGAACACCTGCAGCTTGGGATCGGCCAGCAGGCGGCCCCACCATGGGGTGTCCGACGCCAGGGCCAGGACCCCGACCCCGCCCAGGGTCTTGGCCGCGGCCAGGGCCTCTTCAGGCTTGGCCAGGGTGCGCAGCGGCGGGGCGGCGCCAAAGCGGTGACGGGCCAGCTCGACGGACCGGGCCGACTCCTTGCCGCCCCAGACATTGATGTGGAAGGGCCCCTGGCGCGAGAGGCTGTCGCCGATCAGCTCGCGCCAGATGCGGACGACGAGGCTGGGCCTCGCCGCCGTGCGCTCCTTGGCCAGCAGGCGTCGCAGGAGGGCCGTCTCGCGGCCAGGCCGCAGGGCGAACTTGTCGCCGTCGCCGGCCGCCTGCTTGGCGGCGGCCACGTGCTTGGCCAGACCGGCGCGCTCATCGACCAGGGCCAGCAGGTTCGCGTCGATCTCGTCCAGGCGCGCGCGCACGGCGTCCAGCGACGGTGCGGCAAGCTTGGGATCGGCGTCGGCCATTTTGTCCCCCGAAAACGAAGGTTCGGCGCTTAAGTCATCGCGTGGCCGGGCGCAATAGGGCGGTCCGCCGCAATAAAGTTGCACGGGAAACCGGTTGCCGGGCAAAGGCGTCGTAGTCTAGCTGTCGACATGGCCCCCACCCTCCTGCTCGACCTTGACGGCACCCTGACCGATCCCGCCCCCGGCATCCTCGCCGGAGTGCGCGTAGCGCTGACGGCGATGGGCCGCGAGACTCCGCCAGATGACGACCTGCTCTCGATGATCGGCCCGCCGATCCGCGTCTCGTTCCGGCGCCTGCTGGGCGACGATGGGGACATGGAGGAGGGCGTGCGCCTCTACCGCGCCTATGTCGCGCAGCGCGGCCTCAAGGAGGCGGCGGTCTATCCGGGGATCCTGGAGGCGCTGGCCGAACTGCGCGAGGCCTATGCGGGACGGGTGTTCATCTGCACCGCCAAATCCCAGCCCTTCGCCGAGGCGGTGGCTGATCACTTCGGGTTCAGCCCCTATATGGCGGGCGTCTACGGCGCCCATCCCGACGGACAGTTCGAGGACAAGGCCGACCTCATCGCCCATATGATCACCACCCTGGGCATTGACCCTGTCAAGGCGATCATGGTCGGCGACCGCAGTTATGACATCATCGCCGCCCGCAAGAACGGCATGGCGGCCCTGGGCGTGCTGTGGGGGTACGGGTCGGAGGCGGAGCTCGTGCAGGCGGGCGCGCACGCCCTCTGCGCCGCCCCGGACGAACTGGCCGGCGCCCTGCGGGCGGTCAAATAGGCGAAGAAGGGCCCGACCCGCCGCCGGGAGAGGGCGGCGGAGTGGCGTTCGGCTAGCCCAGCATCAGTAGACGCGGGGTGAGGCGCCGATCGCCACGGGGCCCAGGGTCATGCGCCCGGCCTCGAAGGTGAGGGTCGCGCGGGCCACCGAGGCGCTGTCCTCACGGGCGGCGGCCACGGCGGCGGCGGCGAGCGCCGTTTCCGGCGGCAGGGTCCCCGTCGCGGCCATGGCGGCGAGCGCGCGGGGCGCCTGGCGCAGGGTGACGTCCATCGATCCCACCAGGCGGCCGTCATAGCCGACCCCAAGCTGACCGGCCTGGGCGCCGATCAGGGCGTCGCCGGCTGTGACGCCGGCCTGCCGCACCTGGATAAGGCCCCCGCCGGTGCTCCAGGCCCGCACGGCGTCGGGCCAGGTCTGGCCCTTGAAGCCGCTCATCCGGGTGAGGATGGAATCCCAGACGATGGACACCGGCTTGTCGCCGGCCAGCTGAGCGAACAGGCCGCTGAGCTGGGCCTTGCCGTTGTCGACCTTGAACAGGATGGCGCCCTGGTCGTCGGGGCCGGGGCGCAGGTGCATCTCCACCTTGTCGGCGGCCGACAGCCCAAAGGGCTGGGCCCCGGCGCCGGGCGCGAAGGTCAGCTTGCGGCCTTCGAAGGAGAAGCTGGGGGGACGCTTGTCGAGACCGCTGAGGCTGGCGCGCAGCAGTTCGCCGCGCACCTCCACCGGCCCCCCGACGGGGCGGGTCAGGGTCAGGCCCTCGGGCGCCGCCGTGACCCAGTGACCCAGGGAGTAGAGGAAGGCCTCGGCCTCCAGCCTGGGCGTGGCGATCGACCAGCCGCCGGGCTCGCGGATGCGGGCGTCGGTCAGCACCACGTCGAGACGGAAGGGGTAGCCGCCGAGTGAGCGGTCCTTCCAGGTGACTTCGTAGCCCGCCTTGCGAAGTTCGCTGACGGCGGTGTCCATGCGGGTTGCGGCTTGGCCGCGCACCTGCAGCCACAGGGCTGTCCATCCCGCCGCGGCGAGCAGCAGGACGATGAACGGCGCATAGAGCCAGAACCTTCGCGGTTTGCGGGCGGGTTCCGGATCGGGCACAGGGGGAGCTTCGGGGGTCTTTGAACGGCGGGCCATGTCTGTTGAGCGTTGGGTTTTCGGTTACGGGTCGTTGATGTGGCGGCCTGGCTTCGCATACGTCGAACGCCAGAGCGCCACCCTACATGGCCGCCGCCGCGCCTTCTGCATCTATTCCGTCCACCACCGGGGCACCTATGAACGCCCGGGCCTGGTCTTGGGTCTCGCCCCCGGCGGTGCGGTGCGCGGTGCGGCCTACCGGGTGGCGGAAGGCGACTGGGACGAGGTCTACGCCTATCTGCGGGAGCGCGAGCAGCCCACGGAGACCTATGTGGAAAGCAGCGCCCATGTCCGCCTCGCCGACGGCCGCCGCGTTGAGACACTGGTCTTCCTGTCCGACACGCGGCACCCGCAGTGGGCAGGCGCGCTGAGCCTGGAGCGCCAGGCCGAGCTGATCGCGGGGGCCACCGGCCTGTCGGGCAAGAATGTCGACTACCTGCGCGACCTGGTGGAGCACCTTCGGGCCGAGGGCGTCCACGATTTGATCATGGCGCGATTGCTGGCGCTGGTTGAGGCCGATAGGCGGGATCTTCACTGAGCAGCTTGGCGGTTGCCGCCTCGATCCGCTCCTCCAGGGTGCGCATGAACTCGCCGCGTTTCAGGCCGGGCGGGATCGGCTCCAGATACTCGAAGACGATGGTCCCCGGCGTCAGGTTGAAGCCCTTGCGCGACCAGTGGACCCCGGCGTTGGTGGCCATCGGATAGACCGGCAGTTCGAGCTCGCGATAGAGGGCAGCGATGCCGGGCTTGTAGTCGCCAGGCGCCCCGGGTTCGCCCCGGGTGCCTTCGGGGAAGATCACCAGCTGGCGCGGAATCTTGAAGCGGTCCTTGGCGTCCCGGACCAGCTTGCGCAGCGCCGTGGCATGCCCTGCGCGGTCGACGCTGATCATGGTGGCCTTCATGGCGAACCAGCCGAAGAAGGGGATCATCAGCAGCTCCTTCTTGGTGACGAAACAGGCGTCCGGCAGCAGGGAGAACTGAGAGAAGACGTCGAACATCGACTGGTGCTTGGGGGCCACCAGGGCCGCCGTGGTGGGCATGAATTCGCGGCCGCGCACCTCGACCTCAATGCCGGCGATCACTTTCAGCAGCAGGCGGATTCCCCGACTCCAGAGTCCGAAGGTCGCCGCCGTCCAGCTGCGCGGGGCGATGAGAAGCGGGGTGAGGATCACCAGGGAGACGAAGACCGACCAGGCGTAGAACACCACGGCGAAGGTCAGGGAGCGGAGCTTCTGCAAGATCAGGCCTTCTTGTCTTGGGCGGGCGCGTCGCTTGGCCCCAGCTTCCGGACGGCCTCGCGGCCGAGGATCGCCAGATACTTGGAATATTCAAGGATCATCAAGCGAGCCCCGCCGCTGGTGCGCCACCAGCGCTTGGCGTTCACCACCTTGGTGACCACCGGATAGGGCCGCAGGTCGATGTCGGGCATGGTGGCCCGAAGCTCCAGCATGGCGCGGGGCATGTGATAGTCGGCGGTGACCACGATCAGGCTCTTGTAGCGCAGGTTGTTGGCCCAGTCGGCCGTCTCCCGGGCGTTGCCCACCGTGTCGGCGGCCGTGAAATCCAGGTCGACGCAGCAGTCATAGAGCCGGCGAACCGCCTTGCTGACGGTGCGGATGTCCTCGCGGCTGGCCTCCGGATTGACCCCTGAGACCAGCATCCGCTGGGCCTTGCCGTCCTCGAGCAGGCTGACGGCGGCGGCCAGCCGCTCGTTGGATCCCGCGCCGGTCAGGGCCACGATGCCATCGGCGCGCGGCGGCGCGGGCATGGGGGTGGAATTCTCGATCCGGGCGGTGAAGGAGAGCAGGCCCACCGTCCAGATGAAGGCGGCCAGCAGGATGGCGGCTAGGCTTCTCATGTCATCTTCGCGATCAGGGACTGGGCGGTGAGGCGCGCGGCTACCGCCGCCACCAGACCCGCCGCCACGGGGCAGGGCAGGACGGCCAGCAGATCGGTCCAGACGATGGGCAGCACCGGGGTCAAGCCTTGGCCCCCTCCCATGAGGCGCAGTATCGCCCCCATGATCGCCGCGCCGCCGGCGCCAAACAAGCCCGCCAGGGCCGCCATGCGCGCAAACCGCATCTGGAACAGGCGCGCGATGAAGGTGTCCTCAGCCCCGGCCAGGTGCAGCACCTCCACCACCTCGTGCCGCGCGGTGAGGCCTGCGCGGGTGGCGAAGGCCACCACGGCGCCCGCGGCCGCCGCGATCAGGACGAACACCCCAACCCCGATCCAGCGGGCGATGCCGGCCGCGCGCTGAATGTCCTTCAGCCAGATGGAGTGATCGTCGACGACCGCGTCCAGGCCCTGGGCCTTCAGGGCCTTGTCCAGGCTCTGCGGGGTTGCGGGCGCCTTGGGGTCGAGGTCCACGGCGACGAGGCGCGGCACCGGCAGGTCGTCCAGGTCGGCGGTGTCGCCAAGCCAGGGGGCGATGAGGGCCTCGGCCTTCTCCTTCTCCAGGGCCCGGACCTCGCCGACCCCGGGCAGGCCCGACAGGGCCTCGGCGGCGCGGGCGGCGGCGCTGTCTGGGGTCTCGGAGCCCTTGGCGCGAACGATGACGGTGGCCTGGCCGCTGAGCTGGTCGCTCCAGCCCCGGGCGGCCCGGTCGGTGGCGAGCACGGTCAGCGCCGTCAGGCAGGCCAGGAAGCAGAGCGTCGCCACCACGAAGATCAGCGAGCCGTCGCGGGCGTCGGTCTCGGGAAGGAAGGGGGCGGGCTTCCAGCGACCAGGATCGAAGTCGCTCATGACGCGCCTCCGATGGGCCCCAGCTGAGTCAGGCGGCCGTCCTCCAGGTGCAGGACCGGCTTGCCCGACCGCGCCACCAGATCCTGGTCGTGGGTGGCGATCAGCACAGTGGCGCCCAGGCGGTTCAGCTCCACGAACAGGCGCAGGATGCGCAGGCCCATCTCGTGATCGACATTCCCCGTAGGTTCATCGGCCAGCAGGATGTCGGGGCGATTGACCACCGCACGCGCGATCGCCAGCCTCTGCTTCTCGCCGCCGGCCAGGGTCGCGGGCATGGCGTGCATGCGGCTGCGCAGGCCCACCCAGGCCAGCAGTTCGGCGACGTCCTGCCGGTAGCTGTCGGGCTTGCGACCGGCGATGCGCAGGGGGAGGGCGACGTTGTCGAAGGCGCTCATGTGGTCGAGCAGGCGGAATTCCTGGAACACCACCCCGATCCGCCGTCGCAGCATCGGCTGCTGCTTCGCAGGGACCGCCGACACGTCCTGGCCAAACAGGTGCATCAGGCCCTTGGAGGGCTTGGCGGCAAGATAGATCAGCTTCAGCAGCGAACTCTTGCCCGCCCCGGAAGCCCCGGTGAGGAAATGGAAGGAGCCGGGTTCCAGGGAAAAAGTCAGGTCTTTCAACGTCTCCGGCCCGCGGCCGTAGCGCATCGACACGTCGTCGAAGGCCAGGATGGCGTCATCGGCGTCGAGCGCCTGTTCGTCATGCGGCTGTCTGGACATCGGTCTTCCCGGCTACCCTAAGCCCGGTCGATGCGCCAGCAGAACCAGCGGCCACCCTCCGCAAGCGCCGCCGTCCCTGGGTCAAGCTTGCGCAGCGCTCGCCTGATGGGCGAATCTCCCACCCGGACGATCGGCCGCTGCCAGGGATTTGGGTTTTGGCAAGGCCCGCGTGCTAGGAATCGCGATAACAGTTCGCGTCGGCGTGGGGACCGGAGGACGAACCTCCAGAACCGCCGACCGTCCCAGGGCGGCGACGCTCCAGAACAACAGCCCCGGTTACGAGACCCGTTCCGCCGTCATGATCCTGACCTGTCCAGAGTGCGCCACCAGCTATTTCGTGGACGATCGCAAGATCGCCCCGGAGGGCCGCGCGGTGAAGTGCGCCTCCTGTGGCCACCGCTGGACGGCCCACCGCGAGGCGACCCTGGAACTGGACGTCTCGGCTGAGGAGGGCGCGGTCGCCCGCGATCCCTTCGAACCTCAGGCCGAGGAACCCGCCGCGCTGAGCGACCTGCCCGGCGCCGAACTGCCCAAGGTGATCCGCGCCAAGGTGGAGAACACGCGCAAGGTGCGCGAGGCCGCCACCCACGGCATCGTCTGGGCTGGTATGGCCGCGACGCTCGCCATCATCGTCGGCCTGGCCGTCGTGTTCCGGGTCGATGTGGTCAAGATCATGCCGGGCTCGGCCAAGGCCTATGCCCTCGCGGGGCTGCCGGTGAACACCCTTGGCCTGGTGATCGAGGGCTCGCGGGCCGAACCTGCCCTGCAGGACGGACACGCGGCCCTGTCCATCTCCGGCATGATCCGCAATGTCGAAGACCACGCCATCGTCACCCCGCCCCTGAAGATCGAGCTGCTCAACAAGGCCGGCAAGACCATCGTCACCAAGATCGCCCGGCCCGCCGACCCGGTAGTGCCCCCCGGCGAAACCCGCCACTTCGCCCTGGCGATCCTCGACCCGCCGACCTCGGCCCACGACCTGCAGATCTCCTTCGCGCCCGACACCGCCAAGTCCAAGGGCAAGAAGACCAAGGCCAAGGTCCCTGTGCCTGCTCACCCGGCGCCGGAACACTCCCTGCGCGGTGCGGCGGAGGCTGAGGCGCCCCATGCGCCTGCGGCGTCTCACGGCCCCGCGCCGGTGGAGGCCAAGCCCCTGTCGTCCGACAGCCCCTACGCCCTGGAGCCCCATGGCTGATCCGGTCGTCCTGCTGTCGGAGGAAGAGGTCGCCCGCCGGGTCGCCGCCCTGGCCGCGCAGATCGCGCCGGCGATCGACGATGACACCGTGGCGGTGTGCCTGTTGACCGGAGGCCTGTGGTTCGCCTCGGACCTGACGCGGGCCCTGTCGCGCCTTGGCCGGCATGTCCGCTTCGACGCCCTGTGGCTGGCCTCCTACGGCGACGAGCGCGCCAGCCTGGGCCGGTGCGAGGTGCGCGCCGACCTGCAGCGCCCGTTGTCGGGGCGCACCGCCCTGATCATCGACGACGTCATCGACACCGGCCTGTCGCTGTCTGAAGCCAGTCGCCTGGTTCGCGACGCCGGCGCGGCGCGCGCCTTCACCGCCGTCTTCGCCTCCAAACCCTGGCCGACGCCCAGGGCCATCGTGCCGGACTTCGTGGCCTGGGAAGCGCCCGCCCGCTACCTGGTTGGCTATGGCATGGATGCCGCCGGCGCTCTTCGCGGGCTGCCCTATATCGGGGCGCTGGACTGACCTAGGGCCGGTGGGGCCTGGCGCGCAGCTTCGGCGCAAGCTTCCAGGCGATCGGCGGGGTCAGGACGATCGACAGCACCACGACGATGGGCAGGAGCAGATTGGCCTTCGCCGACAGGGCCGGGATCATCAAGACCGGAATGGCGCCGATGCCGAACAGAACGCCGGCGACCATCAGGCTAAGAACGGCGGCGATATAGAGACGCGTACTCATGGGGAGACCTCCTAGGTCACCCAAGGGAACAAGGGCCGAGGCCTTGGGGTTCCGGGCGCCCGTCAGGCCTCCAGCCAGTCGGGCATGGCCTCGCGGGCCAGCATGTCCTCATAGGTCGGACGCGGGCGGATGACGGCGAACCTGTCGCCGTTCACCAGCACCTCGGGAACCAGCAGGCGGCTGTTGTATTCGCTCGACATCACCGCCCCGTAGGCGCCCGCGCTCATGAAGGCCACCAGATCGCCGGCCGCCAGGCGGGGCAGGTCGCGGTCGCGGGTGAAGGTGTCGCCGGTCTCACAGATCGGACCCACCACGTCATAGGTCACGGGATCTCCGGCGCGGGGCTTCACCGGCCGGATGTCGTGATAGGCGTCGTACATGGCCGGCCGGATCAGGTCGTTCATGGCCGCGTCCAGCACCGCGAACTTCCGCCCCTCGGGCCGCTCGTGGATATGCTGCACCCTCGACAGCAGAATCCCGGCGTTGGCGCAGATCATGCGGCCGGGCTCGAAGGCGAACTGGACGTCCAGGCCCCTCATGGTCCGGGCGATCATGGCCGCATAGTCAGCGGGGCTCGCCGGCGTCGGCATGTTGAAATAGGGCACGCCGAGCCCGCCGCCGAGGTCCAGGCGCTCGACCGCCAGACCCTCGCCGCGCAGCCGCTCCACGAGGCCGCGCATCTTGACGAAGGCTTCCTCCAGCGGCGCCAGATGGGTGATCTGGCTGCCGATGTGGCAGGTGACGCCCACCGGCTTCAGGCCCGCGTTGTTGGAGGCCTGGGCGTAGAGCCGCTCGGCCTCGGAGAAGGAGACGCCGAACTTGTTGTCGGACTTTCCGGTGGAGATCTTGGCGTGTCCGCCGGCCGAGACGTCCGGGTTCACGCGGATGGCGATCGTGGCGCGGGTTCCAAGCGACTGGGCGACCCTGGACGCCATGTGCATCTCTGGCTCGGACTCGACATTGATCTCGCCGACCCCGTTCGTGAGGGCGAAGGCGATCTCGCCTTCGGTCTTGCCGACCCCGGAGAAGACGATGCGCTCACCCGGGATGCCGGCCGCCAGCGCCCGGCGGATCTCGCCTTCGGAAACCGTGTCCGCGCCCGCGCCCAGATTGCCCAGGGTGCGCAGCACGGCCACATTTGAGTTGGACTTCACGGCGAAGGCGATCAGCGGGTCGCCCAGGCCCTCGTTCACCAGGGCGTCGCGTAGCACCGTATAGTGCCGCTCCAGGGTGGCTGTGGAATAGACATAGACCGGCGTGCCGACGGCTTGCGCGATCGTGGTCAGCCCAACGTCCTCGCAGGCGAGCTCGCCCCCCGACAGCTCAAAGTGGTTCATCGCGGGCGGGCGTAGGGGTCGGGGATGGCGCCCTGCGGCCCGCTGGCCATGGGGTCGTTGGTGCTCTCGATCGGCTCGGTGCGCTGGGGCGAGGGATCGGCGTTGCGGTCGCGGGGATCGACGGTGCGGATCGAGCGCATCGGCGCGGACCCGGCGTCGGCGCTGGAGCGTGCCTGGCCGATGGGGCCGGGGCGTTCCAGCTCACCCATCTTGCCGCAGCCCGACAGAGCGGTGGCGGAGAGCGCGAGCGCGCCGATCAGCATGAAGGGGCGAAGGGTCATTTCAGCATATCCTTCCAACGCGCGACTTGGGCGCGAACCTGGTCCGGCGCGGCGCCGCCGTAGCTTTTGCGGCTCCCGGCGGAAGCCCGTGGGGTGAGAACGTCGTAGACCTCGGCGGTGATCCCCTGCGACAGGGCCTGAAGCTCCTTCAGCGGCAGGTCGGAGAGATCACAGCCAAGCTGCTCGGCCCGTTTCACCGCCGCGCCCGTCACATGGTGAGCGTCGCGGAAGGGCATGTCGAGGGTGCGCACCAGCCAGTCGGCGAGATCCGTGGCGGTGGAGAAGCCGGCGCCGGCGGCGGCCGCCATCCTGGCCGAGACCGGCTCCATGTCCTCCACCATCCCGGCCATGGCGGCCAGGGACAGCTCCAGGGCGTCGAAGGCGTCGAAGGTGGGGACCTTGTCCTCCTGCATGTCCTTGGAATAGGCCAGCGGCAGGCCCTTCATCACCACGGCGAGCTGGGTGAACGAGCCCATCAGCCGGCCGGTCTTGGCGCGCACCAGCTCGGCGGCGTCCGGGTTCTTCTTCTGCGGCATGATCGAGGAGCCGGTGGTGAAGGCGTCGGTCAGCTTGATGAAGCCGAACTGCGGCGTCATCCAGATGACGATCTCCTCGGCCAGACGCGACAGGTGGATGGCCGCCAGCGTGCCCGCGGCCAGGGCCTCCAGGGCGAAGTCGCGGTCCGAAACGCTGTCCAGCGAATTGGCGGTGGGGCGGTCGAAGCCGAGCGCCTGGGCCGTGGCGTCACGGTCGATGGGGAAGGGCGAGCCGGCCAGGGCGGCCGCGCCCAGGGGGCACTCGTTCATCCGGCGGCGCGCATCGGTGAAGCGCCCGGCGTCGCGGCCGAACATTTCCACATAGGCCATCAGGTGGTGGCCGAAGGTGACGGGCTGAGCGGGCTGCAGGTGGGTAAAGCCCGGCATCAGGGTCTCAGCGTGGGCCTCGGCCTTGAGGACAAGGGCCTGCTGGAGAGCGCACAGTTGGGCGATGGTGCGGTCGCAGGCGTCCCGGACCCATAGGCGGAAATCGACCGCCACCTGGTCGTTGCGCGAGCGGGCGGTGTGCAGGCGGCCGGCCACCGGCCCGATCAGCTCCCGCAGCCGGGCCTCCACGTTCATGTGGATGTCTTCGAACTCGTCGCGATAGGGGAAGGTCCCGGCGGCCATCTCGGCCTCGATGGCCTGCAGTCCACCCTGGATCGCCTGCTCGTCGGCGCTTGTAATGACGCCTTGCTTGCGCAACATCGCCGCGTGCGCGCGGGACCCCGCCAGGTCCTGCGGCGCCAGGCGCTTGTCGAACCCGATGGAGACGTTGATCGCCTGCATCAGTTCGGCGGGTTTCGCGCTGAACCTTCCGCCCCACATGGCCTGGCCAGATGCGGGCGCGTCAGAACCGTGAGTGGAGTCGTCGGACATGAGCCAAGCACCCGAGGAGACGTCGAAGCCCAAATCGGGCCTCCTGAAAGGCGCGCTCTGGGGCGTCGCCCTGCTGGGCGTCGCGGCGGTTGTCTACATCATGGCGCAGGCATCCATAAACCCCCGCCAGACAACCAGCCTGAAGAGTCTCGCCAAGGGCGAGATGGCCAAGCTCATCTTCCCAGCCGAGGCCGGCCCCGCGCCGGCCACCAGCTTCCAGGACGCCGACGGCAAGCCGGTGCGGCTGGCCGACTTCAAGGGCAAGGTGGTGGTGGTCAATCTGTGGGCCACCTGGTGCGGCCCCTGCGTGATCGAGATGCCCACCCTGGCCAAGCTGGCGGCGGCCTATGAGGGTCAGCCGGTGGCCGTGGTGGTCGTCAGCGTCGATGGTGAGCGGGACGCCGACAAGGCGCGCATGTTCATCGCCAAGCACGCGCCCCTGGTCTTCTACCGTGATCCCAAGCTGAAGCTTCCCTACGACTTCAAGCCAGCGGCCGTCGGCATGCCCACCACGGTGATCTTCGGCAAGGATGGGGTGGAGCGCGCCCGCCTCGCCGGGGGCGCCGACTGGGCAGGCACGGACGCAAGGGCCGTCATCGACAAGGTCCTGGCTGAGAGCTGACCGGGCTCGCCCATCGCGATCCGCCAGCCGGCTAGGGTCCCTACGCCATTTCCTTCTGCTTGCTGCGCAGGCTGCCGTCCGGGCCGGTGAGGGCGCGCATGAAGTTGACGAGGGAGGCGCGTGCGTCCTGCGGCAGTTTCTCAAATGCGGCCAGAAGTTCCAGGGCGCCTGGCGTGCGCATGCGCGACAGCAGGTCCAGGTCTCCCACGGCGTCGTGCCCCGGGGTGTCCAGGACGTCCATCAGGTCCACGACGCGGCATCGCAGCGCGCGGGCTATCTGCACCAGGCGCGAGAAGGAAATGCGGTTCGCGCCGTTCTCATATTTTTGAATTTGCTGAAAGCTGACGCCGCACTGTTCGGCCAGGGCCTCCTGCGACATGCCGATCGTTCGCCGGCGGATACGAACCGCAGCACCCAGGGCGACGTCCATCGGGTCCGGGGTCTTGTTGGATAGCTCCGGCACAGTCCTGTTCTCCTCAACCACGGCGCGCGCTCGGTGGGGGCGGCCGGAGCGCGTTCAAGATTCGCCGAGTAAAGGCGAATATTACACCTTTGCAAAGCGGCATGAGAGCCGCGACCGACAATCCCGCTGATCATGTTCGATGCTGCCGGGATGCAGCCTCGCAACAGGAGGGATTCTATTTGAAATTCAGTCGCGATAGCGCTGGATTCAAGCGTGGGAGACCGGTCGCGCGGACCTCCAAGCTGGGCCCGTCAGCCCAGCCTCGTCGGCGTCGGCGGAAACCTGTACTCAGTTTGGGTAGAAATCGCTCAGCGAACTTGAGTTGTGAAACCCATCAAGACGAAGGGTTCAACCGGCGCGGGTTCCCAAAACCTATCACGGGGAGCGTGAGCCTGTGTCGCGGGCGTCGAGGGTCGGCCGAATACCGCCGCGCGACTTCCACATCTCGCATCCGTGCCCGCGACCGTGGCGGGCGCCCGGTTTGGTGGAAAGATCATTGCCCCGTGGGCCGCGGGCGACCAAGTTTTGACCTTGAGTGTCCGTCGCGGGCAGAGGTCATTGCCGCGTGACCGCCACGGAGGCCCGCATGACCCGCTCCCTGATCGCCGCCATTGAGACGGGCGGCACGAAGATTCTCTGCCGGGTGGCGACGGCGGACGCAGATCGGCAAGCCGCCCTTGATGTCCCGACCCATCGGTTCGCGACGACCACCCCGCAACAGGCGGTGATCGACCTGGTGGGCGCAATCCAGGCCGACCTGAGGCCGGGCGACACGCTCGACGCCATTGGCCTGGCCAGCTTCGGACCCCTGATTGTCGATCCCGCCTCGCCAGACCGCGGTCTGATGCTGCCGACCCCCAAGCCGCACTGGAGCGGCTTCAACCTCGCCGCCGTCCTGGCGCAGCGCCTCGGCGCGCCGGTGGTGGTGGAGACCGATGTGGCCGCAGCGGCGATCGCCGAGCAGGCCATCGGCGCGGCGAGGGGCCTGGACGCCGTGGCCTATGTCACCGTGGGCTCCGGTATCGGCGGGGCGCTGTGCTTGGAAGGGCGGACCCTGAAAGGCGCCCTGCATCCGGAAATCGGACACCTGCGACTGCACCGCCGTCTGGACGACACCACCCCCAGCGCCTGTCCTTTCCACACCGACTGCGCCGAAGGGCTGACGGCGGGACCGGCGCTGGGACGGCGGCTGGCGGCCGGCGAGACCCTGGCCGAACGTCCCGACCTCAAGGCGCTGGCCGCCGACTATCTCGCCCAGCTCTGCGCCAGTCTGGCCCTCGCCTGGTCGCCGCGCTGCATCGTGCTGGGGGGCGGGGTGATGTCGACGCCGGGCTTGCTGGACGCGGTGGCCGCCGCGTTGAAGACCGCGATGGGCGAATATGGCGCGCCCATGATCGCAGGGCCCGGCTACCTGCGGACCCCGGCCCTCGAACATTCCGGCCTCGAGGGCGCCTTGCTCATGGCTCGACGTCAGGCCTCGAGCCGGTAGACCCGCCGGGGGCGGATCCAACGCGATCAGGTTTAGCGCGCTGTGGCGGGGGCGAGACTGATATCGACCATGATCTCGGCCGAGATGGCCTCCAGGGCGGCCTGGACATCCTGCGCGGTCAGGACCGGCGGCAGGCGCAGGCGGGCGTCGAGATGGAACAGGGCGCCGCCGGAATGGGGCTCGGCGCTGATGCGGGTCTCGAAGGTCTCGATATTGACCTCTAGCCGGCTGAGGATCGCCGTCACCTGGTGAACGATGCCCAGCCGGTCCTGGCCGACCAGTGCGAAGAGCACCTCCTCCCCGCCGGCGACCGGGGCCTCGAGGGCAGGTGCGATGCGGACCTCCAGCCCATGGGCGTCCACCGCCTGCACGGCCGCGCGCAGGGCTTCGAGGTCGTCGGCCTCCACAAGCACGGAGCCGACATAAAGTCCGCCGAGGCGGCTGAGATGGCTTTCCAGCCAGTTTCCGCCGGCCGAGAGCACGGCGGCCGCCAGGGCCTGGGTCAGACCGGGGCGGTCGCTGCCGACTACGCTGAGGACTAGGTTCGCCATGGCCAACTCTCTCGGGCGGGCGCCGTTCGCAGTCAATCGCGATTTGAGGCTCCGGCGTTGACCTTGGGGCGCGGCCGCTCCATCGGTCCGCCCATGAGCACCCCCCCAACCCTCGGCGCGATCATCCTGACTGGCGGGGCGTCCCGTCGGATGGGGACGGACAAGGCCGCGCAACTGTGGGATGGCCGCCGCGCCGTCGACCGGGTGGCCGAGCTGGCGCGCTCGGTGGGGGCCACGGTGGTGGTGTCGGCGGGCGACGGCGAGTTCGGCCTGCCCCGGGCGCCTGATCCCACGCCGCTGAGCGGACCGGTGGCCGGGGTGCTGGCGGGCGTGGCTCTGTTGGGCGACCAGGTGGGCCGGGTGCTGGTGTTGGCGGTCGATGCGCCGACGATCCGCCCGGAGGACCTTGCGCCCCTCCTGGCGGCCGAGGCGCCGGGCGCGGCGTTCGAGGCGCAGCCTCTGCCTATGGTGCTCGATCTGGCGGCGGTTCCGGGGGACGCCCAGGCCGACTGGCCGCTGCGGCGGTTCGTGGAGCGGGCGGCGTTGATCCAGGTGGCGCTGGACCCCGAGCTGCTTCCTCGGCTGCGAGGCGCCAATACCCCGCAAGAGCGTGATCGCCTGACGGGCGAGCCCGATGGGCCTAAGGCGCCCAAATGAGTTGCGATGTTTGCCCTGAAAACAGGCGTCTTGGCGGCGCCTTGGGCGATTGGCGCGACACGGGTGGCGTCTTGGCCGGGCTTGGCGGTTAGCAGGGCCCCATGCGCGTCCTTGTCATAGATCCCGACCCCGCCCGGGCGGCGCTGGTGGCCGAGGGGCTGGATGGCGTCGACCCGCTGGAGGTGCGCCAGAGCGCCCAGTTCAACGCCGCCGAGGTGGCGAGCTTTTCCCCTGACATCATCGTGGTGGCCTGCGACAGCGCCGACCGCGACACGCTCGAGAGCTTGCGCGAAGCCGGCGAGACCAATCCGCGCCCGGTGGTGATGTTCGCCGACCGCTCCGAGCCTGGCCTAGCCGAGCAGGCGATCCGGGCCGGGGTGGCGGCCTATATCGTCGATGGCCTGGCGCCGGCCCGGGTGCGGCCGATCCTGGAAGTGGCCATGACCCGGTTCTCGCTGATGCAGCAGCTGCGCGGCGACCTGGCCAAGGCCAAGGCCAACCTGGAGTCCCGCAAGGTGGTGGACCGCGCCAAGGGTCTCTTGATGAAGGAGCGCGGCCTGGACGAGGACGCCGCCTACAAGCTGCTGCGCAAACTGGCCATGGACACCGGCCGGCCGCTCGGTGCGGTGGCCACCGATCTGCTGGCCTTCGCGGGCGTGCTGAAGGGGGACGCATCGTGAGCAGCCTGACCCTGGGGTTCATTCCCCTTACCGACTGCGCGGCTCTCGTGGCGGCGGAGGCCAAGGGCTTCTTCGCCGGCGAGGGCCTGGATGTGACCCTGAGCCGGGAAGCCTCCTGGGCCACCATCCGCGACAAGGTCACGGTGGGCGCCCTCGACGCCGCCCATATGCTGGCCCCCATGGCCCTGGCGGCCACGGCCGGCGCCGGGGGGCCCGTGGCGCCGATGATCGCCCCCCTGGCCCTGGCGGTGAATGGCGCAGGCGTGACCCTGTCCAACCGACTGAGCCAGGCCCTGCCGGCCGGGGCCGAGAGCCTGCAGGAGATCGCCGCCGGACTGGCGGCCTTCATCGGCCAGCGCCGCGCGGCCGGCGAACCGCCGCTGACCTTCGCGGTGGTCTTCACCTATTCGATGCACAACTACGCGCTGCGCTACTGGCTGGCGGAGGCGGGGGTCGACCTCGACCGCGACGTGCGGCTGGTGGTGACGCCGCCGCCACGCATGGTGGAGCAGTTGCGCACCGGCCAGGTGGACGGGGTGTGCGTCGGCGCGCCGTGGAACACGGTGGCGACCCGGGGCGGCCTGGGCCGTGTCGCCCTGCGCACCTCGCAGTTCTGGCCAGGGGGCCCCGACAAGGTGCTCGGGGCGCGGGCGGAGTTCGCCGACGACGATCGTCTTGCGCCCCTGCTGCGGGCGTTGGTCCGGGCCCAGGCCTGGTGCGACGTCGCGGACAACAGGGACGAGTTGGCGGTGCTGCTGGCCCAGCCTGAATATGTCGGTGCGGCGGCCGAGGCGATCCGCCCGGCGCTCGGCGAGGAGTTGATCTTCCACCGCGAGGGGGCCTGTGTTCCGCGCCTGGAGCATGCCCAGTGGTTCCTCACCCAGATGCGGCGTTGGAAGCAGGTCGACGGGGACCTGGACGCCCAAGCCCTGATCGCCTCGGTCTACCGTCCCGCCCTCGCGCTGGAGGCCCTGGGGACCACCGGCCTCGGCGCGCCGGTCCTTGGGAATCCGGCACCGCTGTTTGACGGCACGACCTTCGACGCCGGCTAGTCGCCTAGTTATTCACCAGCGCTGATTTTGCGGCGCCTGCGAAATAGGCGCTGCCGCCCAACCGCCCTGGGATCGCGCCGCCGCGGCTGACAGCGGTCATGTTGCGGTGCGTCATGGGGACAGGCCCACGGACAACGACGTTCGCGGCTGATCGAGACGACCGCTCGGATGCGGTCACCCCAACGGCGATGCCGCCGCTCTCGTTCATCCGAGGTTTCAGTCCCATGTTGAGCCGTTCCTTCCTCAAGTCGGGCCACACGCCCACCCTGTTCGCCGCCTTCCTCTATTTCGACTTCAGCTTCATGGTCTGGGTCCTGCTGGGCCCGCTGGGCGTGGCCATCGCCAAGGACTTCAATCTCGATCCCGCCCAGAAGGGCCTGATGGTGGCGATTCCGGTGCTGGCGGGCGCGCTGCTGCGGCTGGTGGCGGGCGTCATGGTCGACCGCATCGGCCCCAAGCGCACCGGCCTGATCGGCCAGAGCATCGTGATCACCGGCCTGGGCGCCGCCTGGCTGCTGGGGGTGCACAACTATCAGCAGGTGCTGGTTCTGGGCGTCCTGCTGGGCGTCGCCGGCGCCTCCTTCGCCGTGGCCCTGCCGCTGGCCAGCCGGTGGTATCCTCAGGAGCACCAGGGCCTGGCGCTCGGCATCGCCGGCGCCGGCAACTCGGGCACCGCCCTGGCGGCCCTGTTCGCGCCGATGCTGGCCAAGACCTTCGGCTGGAACAACGTCATCGGCCTGGCGATCATACCGCTGGCTGTCGCCTTCGTGGTCTATCTGCTGATGGCCAAGGACGCGCCCGAGCAGCCCGAACCCAAGAAGTTCTCGGAGTATCTCGACGTCCTGAAGGTGGCCGACGCCTGGTGGCTGATGCTGCTCTACAGCGTCACCTTCGGCGGCTTCGTGGGCCTGTCCTCCTCGCTCACCATCTACTTCAACTCCGAATACGGCATCGATCCGGTGAAGGCCGGCTTCTTCACCGCGGCCTGCGTCTTCGCGGGCTCCTTCATCCGGCCGGTGGGCGGGGCGTTGGCCGACCGATTCGGCGGGGTTCGGACCCTGATCGTGGTGCTGGGCTTCGCGGCCCTTGGCCTGGCGACCGCCAGCTTCCAGATGCCCAATGTCTGGTTGGCCTTCGCGGTCCTGATGCTCTGCATGTCGGCTCTGGGCGCCGGCAACGGGGCGGTGTTCCAGCTGGCGCCCCAGCGGTTCCGCAAGGAGATCGGGGTGATGACCGGCCTGATCGGCATGACCGGTGGGATCGGCGGCTTCTATCTGGCCTCCACCCTTGGCCTCGCCAAGAAGATGGCCGGGACCTACCAGTTCGGCTTCCTCGGCTTCGCGGCCCTGGCGGTCTTCGCGCTGGTGGCGCTGGCTGGCCTGAAGCACCACTGGCGCGCGGTCTGGCCGACCCTGGCGCCTGCCGACTCCACCCCGGTCCGGGTCTGAGGGTGATGATCATGCAAGCCAAGCAGAAGCTCGTCGTCATCGGCAACGGTATGGCGGGGTGCCGGGTGGTGGAGGACATCCTCAAGCGCGATGCTGATCGCTACGAGATCACCATCTTCGGCGCGGAGCCGCGGGTGAACTACAACCGCATCATGCTCTCGCCGGTGCTGGCGGGGGAGAAGGCCTTCGACGACATCGTCATCAACGACGAGGCCTGGTACCGCGACAACGCCATCATCCTGCACGAGGGCCGCGCGGTCACCGGGATCGACCGGGCGACCAAGACGGTATCGGCCGAGGGAGGGTTGAGCGTTCCCTATGACCGGCTGATCCTGGCCAGCGGCTCGGACCCCGTCCGCCTGCCGCTGCCCGGCGCCGATCTCGCGGGCGTGGTCACCTTCCGCGACCTGGACGACGTGGAGCAGATGGTCGCCGCCGCCGACGCCGGTGGCGCGGCCGTGGTGATCGGCGGCGGCCTGCTGGGGCTGGAGGCCGCCTATGGCCTGGCCAAGCGCGGCATGAAGGCCACCGTGGTCCACCTGATGGACGTGCTGATGGAGCGCCAGCTCGACAGCGCCGCGGGCTTCCTGCTCGCCGAGGCCCTGGCCCAGCGTGGGGTGGAGACGGTGCTCTCGGCCCAGTCCGAAGCCATCCTCGGCGAAGACGGCAAGGTGAGCGGCCTGAAGCTGGCCGATGGCCAAGTGCTGCCCTGCAGCGTCCTGGTGATGGCCGTGGGCATCCGACCCAATACGGCGCTCGCCAAGGCCGCCGGTATCGGCGTGGCGCGCGGCGTGGTGGTCGACGACCAGATGCGCACCGACGACCCCGACATCTACGCGGTGGGCGAATGCGCCGAGCACCGGGGGGTGGCCTACGGCCTCGTGGCCCCCATCTGGGACATGTGCAAGACCCTGGCGGCGGCGCTCACCGGCGATGAGGGCAGCGCCTACGGCGGCTCCATGCTCTCGACCCGGCTGAAGGTGTCGGGCGTGGACGTGTTCTCGGCCGGCGCCTTCGCGGGCGGCGAGACCTGCGAGGACATCGTGTTCCGCGACGCGGGCCGTGGCGTCTACAAGCGTGTCGTTCTCGAAAACGGCAAGGTGGCCGGGGCGGTGCTGTTCGGCGACGCCACTGACGGCGGCTGGTACTTCGATTTGATGCGCCAGGGCGCCGATGTCAGCGGCATCCGCGAGACCCTGATCTTCGGCCAGGCCATCACGGAGGGTCTGTCGGGCCTGGACCCTAGTGCGGCCGTTGCGGCCATGTCCGACGACCAGGAGGTCTGCGGCTGCAACGGCGTGTGCAAGGGGCAGATCACCGGTGCCATCACCGCCCAGGGGCTCACCACCCTGGACGCCGTGCGCGGGGTCACCAAGGCCTCGGCCTCGTGCGGCTCGTGCACGCCGCTGGTGGAAAAGCTGCTGAAGCTGACCCTGGGGGATGGCTTCCAGGTCCAGACCGGCCCAGCCCCCATGTGCAAGTGCACCGGGCACACCCATGACGTGGTCCGGCGCGCCATCGTCGATGGCCGGCTGAAGTCCATGCCCGCCATCCACCAGGCCCTGGAATGGACGACCCCGGACGGCTGCGCCTCCTGCCGGCCCGCGCTCAACTACTACCTGATCTGCGCCTGGCCGGGAGACTACCAGGACGACAAGCAGTCGCGCTTCATCAACGAGCGCGTCCACGCCAACATCCAGAAGGACGGGACCTATTCCGTTGTGCCGCGCATGTGGGGCGGGATGACCACGCCCGACGAACTGCGCGCCATCGCCGATGTGGCCGACAAGTTCGCCATCCCGGCGGTCAAGGTCACGGGCGGTCAGCGGATCGACCTGCTGGGGGTCAAGAAGGACGACCTGCCGGCGGTGTGGGCCGACCTCAATGCGGCGGGCATGGTCTCGGGGCACGCCTACGCCAAGGGGCTGCGCACGGTGAAGACCTGCGTCGGCTCCGACTGGTGCAGGTTCGGGACCCAGGACTCCACCGGTCTCGGCATGCGGCTGGAGAAGTTCATGTGGGGGTCCTGGACCCCGGCCAAGGTCAAGCTGGCGGTGTCGGGCTGTCCTCGCAACTGCGCCGAGGCCACCTGCAAGGACGTCGGCGTGATCTGCGTCGACAGCGGCTACGAGATCCATGTGGGCGGCGCGGCGGGCCTGCATATCCGCGGCACCGAGATCCTCACCAAGGTCGCCACCGAGGAGGAGGCGATGTGGACCATCTGCGCCGTGGTGCAGCTCTACCGCGAGGAAGGCTGGTACCTGGAGCGGATCTACAAGTGGATGGACCGGGTCGGCCTCGACAGCATCAAGGCGGCGATCGCCGACCTCGACAACCGCCGGGCGCTCTACGACCGCTTCTCCTATTCGCAGCGTTTCTCCCGCGTCGATCCCTGGGCGGAGCGGGTCGCTGGCCGCCACACCGAAGAGTTCAACCCGCTTAGCCGCCGCCTGGAGTTCGAACCCGCATGAACGCGCTCGTGAAGGAACCCTCCGTCCTCTGGACCGACGTGGGCGCGGTGACCGACATTCCGCGCCGCGGCGCCCGTCGGGTCCCCAGCCCTCGGGGTGACATCGCCATCTTCCGCACCGGCGACGGCGCGGTCTTCGCCCTGATGGACAGGTGCCCGCACAAGGGCGGCCCCCTCAGCGAGGGGATCGTGCACGGCCAGTCGGTGACCTGCCCGCTGCACGGCCGGATCATCGACCTGGCCACCGGCGAAGGGACCGGCGCCGACAAGGGCCACGGCTGCGCGCCGGTGGTGCCGCTGGAGGTGGTGGACGGCCGCCTGATGCTGGGTCTGGTCGGAGGCTAGCGGTGGCCGACGGTTCCCTCGTCCCCGCCGTCAAGACCACCTGCCCCTATTGCGGTGTGGGCTGCGGCGTCTCGGGCGTGGTGGCCCAGGCGCGCAGCCTGGCGGTGAGCGGCGACGTCGCCCACCCGGCCAATGAAGGCAGGCTCTGTTCGAAGGGTTCGACGCTGGGGGCCACTGTGGGTCTGGAGGGCCGCCTGCTCAGCCCCATGATCGGCGAGCGCGAGGTGGGTTGGAGCGAGGCCGCCGGCCTGGTGGCCCGCAGGTTCAGCCAGACCATCGCTCGCTATGGCCCGGACTCGGTGGCCTTCTACGTCTCGGGCCAGCTGCTGACCGAGGACTACTACGTCGCCAACAAGCTGATGAAGGGCTTCATCGGCTCGGGGAATATCGACACCAATTCGCGGCTTTGCATGGCCTCTGCGGTGGCGGCCCACAAGCAGGCCTTCGGCGCCGACCTGGCGCCCGGCTGCTACGAGGATCTCGACCTGGCAGA
This sequence comes from Phenylobacterium ferrooxidans, assembly GCF_042714595.1. Lineage (NCBI taxonomy): Bacteria > Pseudomonadati > Pseudomonadota > Alphaproteobacteria > Caulobacterales > Caulobacteraceae > Phenylobacterium > Phenylobacterium ferrooxidans. The sequence continues at coordinate 53,393 of NZ_JAOTJD010000019.1, forward strand.
CCTGGTGGTGTTCAGCGGCCACAACGCGGCCTGGACCCATCCGGTGCTGTTCCGGCGCATGGAGGCCCAACGCGCCCGGGGCCAGAAGCACGTGGCCATCGACCCGCGCCGCACCGACACCGCCGAGGTGGCCGACCTGCACTTGGCCCTCGCGCCGCAGATGGACGTGCGCCTGTGGAACGGCCTGCTGGCTGACCTCATCGGTCGCGGAGCCATCGACCGCAGCTTCATCGCTGAACACGTCAACGGCTTCGCCAGCGTGGAAGCCGAACTCGCCCAGGCCGACCAGTCGCCTGCCGCCGTGGCCGCCGACTGCGGGCTCGACCTGGCCGACCTTCAGACCTTCTTCCAGATGTTCGCCGACACGCCCAAGACGGTCAGCCTGTTCTCCATGGGCGCCAACCAGTCGGCCCAGGGCGTGGCCAAGGGGCTGGCGATCCTCAATGCGCACCTGGCGACCGGGCGGATCGGCAAGCCCGGCGCCTGCCCCTTCTCCATCACCGGCCAGCCCAACGCCATGGGCGGTCGCGAGACCGGCGGCATGGCCAACACCCTGGCCGGCCACATGGACTTCGCCCCGGACGACGTGGCCCGCGTGGCCCGCTTCTGGGGCGCGCCGAAGACCTCCCCCAAGCCCGGCCTCAAGGCGGTCGACATGTTCGAGGCCGTCCATGACGGGCGCATCAAGGCCATCTGGGTGATGGCCACCAATCCGGCCGTCAGCATGCCTGACGCGGGACGGGTGCGCGAGGCGCTGGCCAAGTGCCCCTTCGTCGTCGTCTCCGACTGCATGGCCGACACCGACACCATGGCCTTCGCTCACGTGAAGCTGCCGGCCCTGGCCTGGGGCGAGAAGGACGGCACGGTCACCAATTCCGAACGCCGAATCTCGCGCCAGCGGGCCCTGTTTCCCGCTCCCGGCCAGGCCAAGGCCGACTGGCGGATCATCGCCGAGGTGGCCGACGCCATGGGCTTTGGCGACGCCTTTTCCTGGGCGAGACCGGCCAGCGTCTTCCGCGAATGGACCCGGCTGACCGCCTTCGAGAACCTTTCCCGCACCCTGAACCTCTCGGGTCTCGTGGGCCTGTCCCAGGCGGACTATGACGAGTTGGCCCCAGTGCAGTGGCCGGTGGGCGCTGACCGCCTGGGCACGCCGCGGCTGTTCACCGATGGGCGTTTTCAGACGCCCGATGGCCGGGCCAACATGATGCCGGTGGCGTCCAAAGGGCCCGCCACCGCCTGTGATCCGGCCTTCCCCCTGTCGCTCAATACCGGCCGTATCCGTGACCAGTGGCACACCATGACCCGCACCGGCCTCGCCGCCGACCTGTGGCGCCATGCGCCGGAGCCCTTCGTGGAAATCCACCCCGAGGACGCCGCCGCCGTGGGGGTGACCGAGGGTGTCCTGACCCGCGTCCAGACGGTGCGCGGCGAGGCGGTGGCCATCGCCCGGCTGACCGATCGTCAGCGGCGAGGCGGGATCTTCATGCCCATCCACTGGACCAAGGCCTACGCCCCGTCCGGCCGGTCCAACACGCTGATCGCGCCCAGTGTCGACGCCACCTCCGGCCAGCCGGAGTTCAAACACACGCCGGCCTGGGTGCGGGCCTATCGCGAGACCTGGAAGGGCTTTCTGATCGACCGCAGGGGGTTCGCCCAGCCCGAGGGCGCGGACCTGATCTGGCGGCGCATCCCGCAGACCGCCTGCACGCTGCACGAGTTCGCCGGGCGCGGGGACGAGGACGAGCGCGAGGCCCTGCGCCGCTGGATCGGTGAGCCGTTGGGCGAGCTGCTGAGCTATGGCGACCCAGCCACCGGCGCGCGGCGTGAGGCCTGGATCTCCGGCGACCGGCTGGAGCGGGTGCTGTTCGTGGCCACTGGCGGCGCCCTGCCGCCCCGCGAATGGCTGGTCGATCTGTTCGAACAGAACGTTCCCCCCGCCGCGCGCGCCACCCTGCTGTTCGGACGTCCGCCCGGCCCGGTGATCGACCGCGGCCCCACCGTATGCGCCTGCCTGAAGGTGGGAACCCGCACTATCGACGACGCTGTCCGAGGCGGCGCCGCCTCGGTCGAGGCCATCGGCGCGACGACCGGGGCCGGGACCAACTGTGGCTCGTGCCGACCCGAGATCGCCCGACGTATCGCCGCCCTCAACATGCTCAAGGAGACCCAGGATGCCGCATGATCTCGGTCAGGTGCAGCTGGTGGGCGCGGGTCCCGGACCCGCCGACCTGATGACGGTGCGCGCCCTGCGGGCGGTCCAGGGCGCCCAGGCCCTGCTCTATGACGCCCTGGTCGGCGCCGATATCCTCGACCTGGCGCCCGCCAACTGTATCCGCATCCAGACCGGCAAGCGGGCGGGACGGACCAGCATGGCGCAGGACACGATCAACCGCCTGATGCTGCGCCTGACGCGGCGCGGCCTGAAGGTGGTTCGGCTTAAGGGGGGCGACCCCTCGATCTTCGGCCGGGTGGGGGAGGAGAGCGCGTTCCTGAAGTCCCACGGCGTGGCCGTGGAGATCGTGCCCGGCGTCACCACCGCCTGCGCGGCCGCCGCACAGTTCGACTTCCCCCTGACCCATCGCGGCCTGGCGCGCCGCGTGGTGTTCGCCACCGCCACCCTGACGGCGGGCAGGCTGGTGGCCGACTGGGACGGCGCGGGCGATCCGGAGACCACCCTGGCCATCTATATGGGCGGGGCCGCCGCTGAGCAGATCCGCGCCCGGCTGATCGCGGCGGGCCGCGCGTCCACCACGCCGGTGGCGGTGATGGAGAATGTCGGGAGCCCCGATGCGCGGTTCAGCAGCGGGTCGCTTGAGGGCCTGCCGGCCCTGGCCGCGGCCACCGGCGCGGGACCGGTGATGATCGTGGTGGGCGATGTCACCGCCCTGGCGCCCGGCGCCTTCCTGCAGGCGCAGCAAGAAAACGTCCAAGCCCTGCGCGCTTGACCGTCAGGGCAAAGCTGGAACATGCTTTCAGGACCGCACCCAAGCTGCGGGCCTGGAGGTGTCTCATTTCGCACGCTGACCTGGTCGCGCGCGACGCGCCGGCGATCCGCCGATGAGGACCACCCACGGCCGTAGCTTCACCCACGACATCGTCCAGCGCCTGGGCCAGGAGATCGTCTGCGGCGTCTATGGCGCGCAGAACCCGTTCCCCATCGAGGCCGAGCTGTGCAAGCGCCTGGGGGTGAGCCGTAGCGTGCTGCGCGAGGCGGTCAAGATGCTGACCACCAAGGGCCTGCTCAACGCCCGTCCGCGCCAGGGCACCTGGGTGGAGCCGGAGACCAACTGGAACCTGCTGGATCCCGACGTGCTGCGCTGGTTCCTGCAGCGCAAGTTCTCCCCGACCCTGCTGCTGGAGTTCACCCAGGTGCGGCTGGCCATCGAGCCCATGGCCGCCTCCATGGCCGCGCGCCTGGCCAGCGACGAGGCCAAGGCCGCGATCGTCGCGGGGCTGGACCGCATGAAGGCCGCCGAGCGGGGCGAGGATGATCCGCTGGAGTCCGACATCGCCTTCCACGTCGCTATCCTGCGGGCCAGCGGCAACCGCTTCCTGGCCCAGATGCGCGACCTGATCGACGTTGCCCTGCGCACCTCCATCCGCCTGACCAACCGGCGCAAGGGCGTCCGTCTGGCGAGCATCGCCGACCACCAGAAGGTCTCCGACGCCATCCTGGCCGGCGACGCCGAGGGCGCCAGCCGGGCGATGCGCGAGCTGATGCTGGAGGCCCTGGTGCTGATCGAGCAGGACGCCGCGGCGGGGGTGGCCGCGGGCGCCTAGAGCGCGACCTCAGGCCTCAGCGGCCTGGATCAGGACGAACCGGCCTGCATGGCGGCCAACTGCTCGGGCGTGATGCGGGCCATCTGGGTCGGGGTGAAGGCGTCGATCTGGGTGCCGTTCAGGGCCATCAGTTCGCGGGGCGTCAGGGCGCTGATGCTGGTGATCGAGAGGCTAGCCACCTGGGTGACGGTCAGGCCCACCAGCTGCCGGTCCGTGAAGGACGACATCATCGTCGCGTTCAGGCTGTTGAGCTGGGTGGGTGTCAGCGATCCCACCTGGGTCGAGGTCAGGGCCTCGAACTGGGTGGGTTCGAAGCTGTTGAGGTCGGTGGACTCCAGGTTGGCGATCTGCGTCCCGCTGAAGGAGGCCACCTGGGTCTCGGTCAGCGCATCGAACTGGCTCTCACTCAAGGCCCGCAGCTGCATTCGCACCAGGCCGCTGAGCTGGGTGACCGTCATGGCCGCCAGTCCGGCGGCGGTGAGATAGCCGATTTCCGTGGTGGTGAGCGCCCCGATCTGCTCGGTGGTCAGGCCGCCGAGCTGGGTCAGGGTCATCTGGGTGATCTGTTCCTCGGTCAGGCCGGTGATCCCGGCGGCCGACAGGGCCTGGATCTGGGTCGGGGTCAGCGCGGCGAACCCGGTGGAGGTCAGGGCCGCGATCTGGGTGGGCGTCAGGCTGCGCACGTCCGAGGCGTCCAACAGGCCGACCTGGGTGGTCCCCAGCCCCGCCACCTGGGTGGTGGAGAGCGCGCGGACCTGTTCCGGCGTCAGGGCCGCGAACTGGGTCGAGGTCAGGCCGGTGATGTCCTCGGTCGACAGGCCGGAGATGGCGCCGGCCGAAAGGGCGGCGACCTCGGTGGCGGTGAAGGCGGCGATCTGGGTCGCCGACAGGGCCGGGATCTGATCGGCGGTCAGGCCCGACACGCCGCTCGCCGACAGGGCCGCGATATGGGTGGTGGTCATCGCCGCGATCTGGGTGGGAGTCAGGCTGGCGACGTGGGTGGCGGTCAGGCCACTGATCTCGGTGGCCGTCAGGTCGGCGAGCTGGGTCTGGCTCAGGGTCGCGAACTGGGTCGAGGTCAGGGCGCCGATCTGGGTGGCGGTGAAGCTGGTGAGCTGGGTCCTCGTCAGGCCCGCGATCTCGGTCGAGGTCAGGCCGGTGATGCCCGTCGTCGACATGGCGGCCAGCTGGGTGGGGCTGAGGGCGGCGAACTGGGTCGGGGTCAGGGCCGCGATGTGGGTCGGGGTCAAGCCGCCGACCTCAGCCGGCGTCAGGGCCGCCACCTGGGCCGCGGTCAGCGACGCCACCTGAGTGGGGGTGAAGGCTCCCACCTGGGTGGGGGTCAGGCTGCCGAACTGGGTGAGGCTGAGGCCCGCGATCTCGGTGGGGGTGAGGCCGACGATGCTGGTGGTGGAGATGGCGGCGATCTGACCCGGGGTCATCGCAGCCAACTGTTCCTTCGAGAGTCCGGCGATCTGGGTGGCCGTCAGCCCCGAGACCGCTGTGGCGGTCAAGGCGGCGATCTCGGTGGGGGTGAAGGCCGCCATCTGGGTGGCGTTCAGGGCGGCCACCTGGGTGTCGGCCAGCCCGGCGACCCCTGAGACCGACAGGGCCGCGATCTGGGCGGCCGTCATGGCCTGCACATCCTCGGCGGTCAGGGCGGCGACCTGGGTGGCGGCCAGGGCCGAGACCTGGGTGGTGGTGAAGGCTGCGATACTCTCCGGCGCCAGGCCCGAGATGGCTGTGCTGGACAGTCCGGCGATCTGCTTGGCGCTCAGGCCGCGAAGCTGTGTGGCGTCGAACCCGTCGACCTGATCGTCCGACAGGGCGCCCATCTGGGTGGCGCTGAGCGCGGCGACCTGGGTCGTGGTGAGCGCGCCGATATCTGCGGCGCTCAGGCCCGTGACCGCGCTGGCGCTGAGCGCGGCGATCTGCGTCGCCGCCAGCCCGGCGATCTGCCCGTCTGTCATGGCCGCCACCTGGGTCGAGGTCAGGCCGCCGACGCTGGCCGCCTTCAGGGCGTCAATCTGGGTGTCGGTCAGGGCCGCGACCTGCGTCGGGGTCAGGCCGCCCACCGCCGTAGCGCTGAGCGCCGCGATCTGCGAGGGCGTCAGGGCGGCGATCTGCTCGTTGGAGAGGGCGCCGAGGTTGGTGGCGTTGAGGCCCGCCACCTGCCTGGTGGTCAGGTTGTCCAGCTGCGAGGCCGAGAAGCCCTGCAGCTGCTCGGCCGAGAGCGCCGCCAGCTGCGTGGCCGACAGGGCGGCGATCTGGCTGTCCGTCAGGGCTCCGATCTCGGCGGCGGTCAGGCCGGCCATCGCCGTGGTGGTCAGGGCGCCGATCTGGCTGGCTTCCAGGCTGGCAATCTGCGCCTCGCTCATGGCGGCGACCTGGGCGTCAGTGAAGCCGGCGATCCCGGTGGTCTTGAAGGCGTCCAGCTGGGTGGTGGTCAGGGCCTCGACCTGCTCGACGCTCAACCCGCCGATGGCGGCCGAGGTCAGGGAACCGATCTGGCTGGCCGAGAGGGCGGCGAACTGGGAGACGCTGAGGGCGCCCAGGGAGGTGGCGGTGAGGCCCTTGAGCTGGAGGGCGGTGAAGCCCGCGATCTGGGTGGTGGTCAGGGCCTGGATCTGATCGCCGGACAAGGCCTGAATCTGGGCGGCCACCATCGCCCCGATCTGGGTAGGGGCCAGGCCCGCGATGTCCTCGGGGGTGAGGCCGGCGAGGGCCGTCGTGCTGAGGGCCGCCACCTGGGTGGTGTGTAGGGCCGCGATCTGGTCGGTGGTGAGGGCTCCGGCCTGTTCCTCGGTGAAGGCCCTGACCTGGGCGACGCTCAAGGTCTGGATCTGGGTGGTCGATAGCGCCCCGAGCTGCTCCGAAGAGAACGCCGCCAGTGTGGTGGCCGCCAGGCCCTTGATCTGGGTGGCGGTGAGGGCCGCGACGTCGGTGGTGGATAGGGCCGCCATGGCCGTGGCCGAAAGGCCGGTGAGCTGCGCCGCCGTGAGGCCCGCGAGCTGTTCGGCTGTCATGTCGTCGATCTCGTCGCCGGTGAAGCCCTTGATCTGGTTGGCGGTCAGGGCCGCCATCTGGGTGGCCGAGAAGGTGGCGAACTGGCTGGCGGTGAGGGCCGCCAGGGCTTCGCTGGTCAGGCCTCGCATCTGGGTGGCGCCCAGGGCGCCGAGCTGGGTGGTCGACAGGACCGCGACCTGCTCCTCCGACAGCGCCCCCACCTGAGCCGTGGACAGGCCCGCCAGGTGGCTGGTGCTTAGGCCCGCCACCTCGTCGAGGGTCAAGCCGCCGATGACGTTGGCCGACAGGGCCGCCACCTGGGTCTCCGACAGGGCGGCGAACTGGGCGGTGGTGAGGGACGCCGCCTCGGTGGTGGTGAACCCCTTGAGCTGGGCGGTGGTGAGGGCCTGAAGCTGGGTGGTGGACAGCGAGCCGATCTGCTCAGGCGTCAACGAGCCGAGGCTGGTGGCGGTGAGGCCGCGGATCTGGGTGGTGGTCAGCGCCGAGATCTGGTGCTGGGTGAAGGCCGCCACCTGGGTTCCCGACAGGGACGCCAGTTCCGGGGCCGTCAGGGCGGTGAGCTGGGTGTCGGCTAGGCCAGCGATCTGGGTGTCGCCCAGGGCCTGGAGCTGCGAGACCGACAGCCTGGTGATCTGGGTGGTGGTGAGCGCTCCCAGCTGTTCGGTGCGCAGCTGGGCCATATTGGTGGCGGTGAGGCCCGTGAAAGCGCCCGGTGTCATGGCGGCGAGCTGGGTGGAGGCCAGGGCCTCGACCTGGGCGGAGGTGAAGGCGGCGATCTGAGTGGCCGCCATGCCACCCACCTGGGTGGTGCTCAGACCGGCCACCTGGGCGGAGGTCAGGGCCTGGATCTGGCCCGCGCCAAGCGCCGCGATCTGGGTGGTGGAGAAGGCCGCCATCTGGTCGGCGGTCAGGGTGCTCAGGTCGGCGGCCGCGATACCCTTCATCTGCAGAGCGCTCAGCATGGCGAGCTGGGTCACCTGTAGGCCGGCCGCCTGGGTGGGGGAGAGGCTGCCGATCTGGTCAGCGCTCAGGGCTCGCACCTGGGTGGTCGTCAGGGCGCCTATATCTGTCTCGGTCAGGCCGGTGATCGCCGTGACCGAGAGGTTGGCCACCTGGACGCTGCTCAGCGCCGCCAACTGTTCCGAGGTGAGGGCGCCGGCCTCGGTGGCGGTCAGGCCCCGGACCTGGGTGGCGGTGAGCGCCCCGACCTGGCTCACCGACATGGCCTGGACCTGGGCTTCGGACAGGGCGCCGACGGCGGCGGCCGACAGGCCCCTGACCTGGGTGGTGGTCAGGGCCGCGATCTGGGTTTCGCTGAACGCCGCCACCTGGGTGGGGGTGAGCCCCGCCATCCCGCCGGCGGTCAGCGCGGCCAGTTGGGTGTCGGCCAGGGCGGGAATCTGGGTCGCCGTCAGCCCGCGCACCTGCATGGCCGACAGCTTGCCGATCTGGCCCGAGCTGAGGGCGCCCAACTGTTCGGTGCTCAGGCCAGCCATATTGGCCGCCGTGAGGCCGGAGAGGCCCGCGACCGTCAGATCGGGAATCTGGGTGATCGTGAGAGCGCCGATCTGGGTCGGTGTCATCGCCGTCATCTGGGCGGCGGTGAGCCCCTTGATCTGGGTCGTGGTGAGCGAAGCGAGCTGCTCGGGGCTCAGCGCCCGAATCTGGGTGGCGTTGAGAGCTCCCGTCTGCAGGGTGCTCAGGGCGCCAAGCTGGGCGGCGTCCAGGGAGGCGGTGTCGGCCGCGTCGAAGCCTCGCAGCTGGGTCACCGAAAGCGCCGCCATCTGGCCGGCGGACAGGCCATCGATCTGATCGGCGGAGAGCGCGCCCAGGGCCACCGGAGAGAGGCCCTTGATCTGGGTGGTGGCGAGCGCCGCGACCTGATCCTGGGTGAAGGCCGCGGCCTGGCTTGCGGTAAGGGCCGCCATCCCTGCTGTGGTGACGGCGGAGAGCTGGGCGTCGGCCAGGCCTGCCACCTGGCTCGCGGTCAGGCCGCGGACCTGCTGGGTCGACAGACGCCCCATCTGGGTGGGCGTCAGGGCGCCAAGCTGTTCGCTGCTGAAGCTGGCGATATCGGCGCTGGTGAAGCCCAGGAAGCCGCCGGCGGATATGGCCGGGATCTGCTCGGGCGTCAGGGCGCTGACCTGGGTGGCGGTCATCGCCTCCAGTCCGGCCGCGGTCAGGCCCTTGACCTGGGTGGTGCTGAGCGCCGCGACCTGTGTGGTGCTGAGGGCCTTGATCTGGGTCGGGGTGAGGGCGCCCACCTGGCCCGCGCTCAAGGCGGCGAACTGCTGATCGTCGAGGCCCGCGACCTCGGTGGCCGTGAAGCCCCGGATCTGGGTGGCGCTCATCGCCGCGATCTGGGTGGCGGAGAAGGCGTCGACCTGGTCTGCGGTCGCCGCTGAGAGTTCGCGAGCGGTAAGGCCCCGGATCTGGGTCGTGGTGAAGGCCGCGATGTCCTCGGCTTCAAAGCCCTGGAACTGGGTCCCGTTGAACGCCGCCAGCTGGGCGGCGCTGAAGACGATCTGACTGGTGGACAGCGCCCGGATCTGGGTGGCCGCCAGCGCGGTCACCTGCTTGGTGGACAGGGCCTGAAGCTGTTCGCCCGACAGGGCCTCCATACCCGTCGCCGTCAGGGCGCCGATCTGGCTGAAGCTCAGCGCCGCCATGTCGGCGCGGGTCAGGGCCTCCAGTTCCTGCCGCGACAGGCCGGCGATCTGGGCCGGGGTGTAGGAGGAGACAATGGAGGTCATGCTGCGGGTCCCAACCCGGCGGACAAGACGCGGCGAGGGGCGCCATGGCGCGCCGTGCGGTCCTTCTGTCTGCCGTGTCCCTGCATGCGAGCCCTTACGCGGGCGTCGCGACCGCGCCCGTTAACCGTGGTTGCAAGGGCTGTGCCTGTCCGACCGCCATGAGAGAAATCGTTCAAAAACAATCGAGTACGTGGAAGGTCGCAGCCTTGGCCGTGGCAGGATTTGCCGACCTCCGCAGTTTTTTCCCAACGACAGGTTGCGGCCTGAAGTCCGGTTCAATCCCCGGCGGTTGCTGATTGCCGTTGCGTCATCGCGCAGGGTTCCGGAAGATGACGCCGAACCGGCTGCTCAATGCCGGGCGGGGAGAATGGATATGAGCCAGGCTTCGGTTGGCGATCTGGAATCGCGCCTGAACGCGGCGATCGAGGTCGGGATGGCGCCCGCCGTCTGGGCGCAGGTGCAGCCCGACAAGGTGGCGGTCCATGAGCTGAACGGCCGCACGCGGACCTTCGCTGACCTCAACGCCAACGCCAACCGGATCGCCCGCCTGCTGCGGGAGCAGGGGCTGGGTCCCGGGGACTCCATCGCCCTGTTGTGCTCCAACCGGGTGGAGTTCGCCGACGTGTTGTTCGCCGCCCTGCGGGTGGGGGTGCGCATGAGCCCGGTGAACTGGCACCTGACCGCCGACGAGATCGCCTACATCATCGAAAACTGCGAGGCCAAGGCCCTGTTCGCCGACGCTGATGTGGCCACCGCGGTGGCGGCGGCCGGCCAGTGCCCGAACCTGGGGCTGAAGGTGGCCATCGGTGGGGACCTGCCGGGCTTCGTCAGGTACGAGGCGGCCCTGGCCCGTTTCTCCCCCGTCGACATCGACGATCCTGTGCGCGGCTACACCATGCTCTACTCGTCAGGCACCACCGGGCGGCCCAAGGGGGTGCACAAGCCGCAGGCGGTCGTGCCGGGCCATGACAAGACCTATGACCGCGAGACCGACATCCACCTCTGCACCGGCCCGGCCTATCACGCCGCGCCTCTGGCTGGAGACGTGCGCCGCGCCCTGACGAACGGGGTGCCCACCGTGCTGATGGACAAGTGGGAGTCCGAACTGGTCCTGAAGACCATCGAGGACTTCAAGATCACGCGGGGCCACTTCGTGCCGATCATGTTCCAGCGCCTGCTGGCCCTGCCGAAGGAGGTAAGGGGGCGCTACGACCTCAGCTCCCTGCGCAAGATCACCCATGGCGCGGCGCCGTGTCCGCCGGAGGTGAAACACGCCATCATCGCCTGGTGGGGGCCGGTGCTGAACGAATACTACGCCGGTTCCGAGGGTGGCGTCGGCTTTGTGGTGAGTTCCGAGGAATGGCTGAGGAAGCCGGGCACGGTGGGCAAACGGCCCGCGCCGCACGCCGCGCGCATCCTGGACGAGGCCGGCGAGGAATGTCCTGTCGGTGTCGCCGGCGCCATCTATATGCGCCTCGATATCCAGGGGGGATTCGACTACTTCAAGGACGACGCCAAGACCGAGGCCAACCGCCGCGACGGCTATTTCACAATGGGTGACATCGGCTATTTCGACGAGGACGACTACCTGTTCCTCACCGGCCGCAACGCCGAGACCATCATCGCCGGCGGGGTCAATATCTACCCGCAGGAGGTGGACAACGAGCTGATCAAGCACCCGGCCGTCGAGGACACCTGCACGGTGGGCGTGCCCCACGACGAACGCGGCGAGGAGGTTCGCGCGGTGATCCAGCTCAAGGCCGGCTATGAGCCCAGCGAGGCCCTGAAGCAGGAGATCCTGGCCTTCGCCCACGCCAATCTGGCCAAGTTCAAGATCCCCCGCCAGATCGACTTCGCCACCAGCCTGCCGCGTTCCGAGGCCGGCAAGATCCAGCGCAACAAGGTTCGCGCCCCCTACTGGGAGGGCCGCGCCCGGGCGATCTAGGCGTCAGTTCCGCTTGCGCAGCGGGCGCACGAAGCCTGCGTCCTGCTCATCGAAACCCGTGGCCTGGCAAAAGGCGCGCAGGCCTGCCCGGCCCTCGGGAACCGATATGTGCAGCTCGCCACAGCCGGCGCTTCGGGCCGCCTGGGAGGCGGCCTTCAACAACAGCCGTCCGATCCCGCGGCGACGCGCGTCGGGTCCGACCACAAAGGTGCTGACGAAGGCGCAGGGGAGATCGGCCAGCAGGGTCTGGCGGGCGTGGAAGACGATGAGCCCGCTGGGCGGCCCCCACTCGATGGCCAGCAGGATCGTGGCGCGCTCAGCCTTCAGCCGCTCCAGCCGCGCGGCCAAGGCGGCGGCGGCGGCCAACAGCCCCGCCGCCTGCAGCAGTTCTGTGATCCCCGGCGCGTCGACGCTGTCGGCGGCGCGGATCTCGAGGCCATAGCGACTTGCCAAGCGGCTTCACCCCGAATGGAGACGACAGCGGTGGGCGGCCAATCCGCACCCGCGGCGGGGTTCTACCCTCTTGATCTCAGGTCCGCAGCCGCCGCCAGGGCAGATAATCCGGCCCCGCCCATGATCGATTAATCCTCACACGCTAAACGGGTCACGAGGATTCCGGCAGGATTGGCGACCATATGACGGTCAAGAGCGGCTTCGAAGCCCCGGCGCGCCGGTGGTCGATCTCGAACGCCGTCGCTATTCCGGCGTCCGTCGCCCTGTTGACGGTGGGGCTTTCGGGGGGCGTCTCAGGGACCCTGCACCCCGCCGCAGCGACCGCCCTGCTTGCCGGAGGCGCGATCCTCCTCGCCCGGGTCGTCAGCCAGGTCGTGCTGGCCGAGCGGCTGGCGGCGCGGCTGTTCGAGGGTGGCTCCACACGCAGCCTGCCTCACCTGCTCAGGGAGCTGGGACACCGCTTCGACGCGCTCAAGCATCGCGCCGCCAACATCCATCCCACCACCGGCATGCCGACCCGCGAGCTCCTGGCGGAGGAAATCCACGCCGACATCGCGCACGACTGCGGCCCGAGGCTGCTGGGCGCGATCCGGTTCGCCGACTTCGACCGCCTCGCGGCCTTCGACCTGGCCGCCGCCAACTCGGCCCTGAAGCGCTTCGCCCTGCGGCTCACCGCGGCCACCAGCGCCGCCCACGTCATCGCCCAGATCGACCGCGACTGCTTCGCCGTCTGGTTCCGCGGCCCCCCCGACCTGGAGGCCTCGTCGAGGGAATTCCGCGCGATCGTCTATGTCGCCGGCCAGGAACTGGCGGATGGCGCGACCCTGCTCACCCCCACCGTGGAGGCCGGGGCGGTCAGTTTCCCCCGCGACGGGAACGACGCGGGCCAGCTTCTGCTGCGGGTCACCGCCGGCCTGGCGCGGCCCGAGACCTCCCGGACCGGCGACCTCACCCTGCCCGAGCCGCCTTCGGCCGAGATCGCGCGGGAGGCCTTCACCCTGGAGCAGGGCCTGACCCGGGCGATCGCCGACGATCAGCTCACCATGGTCTTCCAGCCCGTGGTGGACCTGGCGGCGGCTCGGATTATCGGGGCCGAGGCGCTGCTGCGCTGGGACCACCCCACCCTGGGTCCGATCTCGCCGGCGCGCTTCATCCCCATCGTCGAGCGGATGGGCCTCAGCGACAGCTATGGCCTCTGGGTCCTGAACGCCGCGTGCCGCGAGGCCCGGCTGTGGCAGGATGAGGGGCTGGCCGATCTCAAGGTGGCGGTGAACCTGTCGGCCCGTCAGCTGCTGGATCCTGGCTTGGTGGGGAAGGTGGAGCGCACCCTCAAGCGCCATGGCCTCAGCCCGCGGGCCTTGGAGCTGGAGCTTACCGAGACGGCCACCATGGCCGACGCCACCGGCACCCTGCGCCTGTTCGGCGACCTGCGAGCCATGGGGGTCAGCCTGGCCATCGACGACTTCGGCAGCGGCTACTCCAGCCTGAGCTACCTCAAGAACCTGCCCTTCGACAAACTGAAGATCGACCGGGAGTTCGTCACCCAGATAGAGAGCCGGCGCGACAGCCGCGCCATCTGTAAGGCCCTGATCGAGCTCGGCCGGGGTCTCGACCTGCTGATCCTGGCCGAGGGCGTCGAGACCGCCGAGGAGGTCCAGACCCTGCATGACCTCGGATGCAACGTTTTCCAAGGTTATCACTTTTCCAAGCCTCTGACCGGCGAAGCCTTCCGCCGCCTGGTCCGCGATCCCCCCGCCTGGCGCGTCGCCGCGCCCCGTCCACGCCTGAAAGCCGCCGAAAGCCGCCGCTCCGCATGACCCGCTCCCCGATGCTCCCCCTCGTGCTGCTCGCCGCGGTCCTGGCGCTCAGCGCCTGCGCGAGCGGCCCCACCGCCGCCACGCCCGACTCGGCGACCGACCCGGCGCGCGGCTATGGCGAGATGGCGCCCATCCCCAACCCCGACGGCTCCAGGCCCGCGGCTGCTCCGCGTCCGGCCGCTCCTCGCCCGTCGCCCCAGGCGCCGGTGGCGAAGCCAGCCGCCCCCCGCCCCGCCGCGCCTGCCGCCTCTCCTAAGCCGGGGGCCAATGCGGCCCGCGCCGCTCAGCTCCGCGCCCAGGGGCTGGAGCAGCTCAATCGCGGGGCCATCGACCGGGCCGTGGCCCTGTTGTCCCAGGCCAGCCAGCTGGATCCGGGCAATGCGCTGATCCAGCGTGACCTGGCCCGCGCGGTCCGCATCCGCGGCGCCGTGCGCGCCAAGCCCTGATTCGACCAACCACCCCTTAACGACTCCGCCTTAGGTTGCTGGCGAAGAGCCATGCGCCCCTGGCGTCAGGCGGAGGGTTAAGCGAAATGCGCCTGATCGGTCGTTACGAGCTTCGCGAACGCATTGGCGAGGGCGCCATGGCGGAGGTCTGGCGCGCCCACGATCCCAGCATCGACCGGGTGCTGGCCATCAAGCTGCTGAAGCAGGAATACCGGCGCAATCCCGAATATGCGATGCGCTTCCTGCGGGAGGCCAAGGCCGCCGGCGCGCTGGCCCACCCGTCCATCGTTACGATCTACGACGTCGGCGAGGCCGACGGATATCCCTACATCGCCATGGAGCTGCTGGAGGGGGAGTCCCTCGACCAGGTGCTGGCTCGGGAAGGCCAGCTCTCCGGCGACCGCGTCCTGGCCATCGGCGGCCAGCTGGCCGCGGCCCTGAGCTACGCCCACCTGTCGGGCGTCGTGCACCGGGACATCAAGCCCTCCAACATCATGCTGGGCCGGGACGGGACCTCCATCAAGATCCTCGACTTCGGGATCGCCCGGGTCGCCGAGGACGCCGCCTTCACGGATCAGGAACACGTCCGCACCCAGATCGGCCAGGTGCTGGGCACGCCGCGCTACATGAGTCCCGAGCAGGCCCTGGGCCAGGTGGTGGACGGCCGCTCCGACCTGTTCTCGGTGGGGGTGGTGCTATACGAGCTGATCACCGGCAAGCAGGCCTTTTCCGGAACCAGCGCCGCGACCCTGGCCCTCCAGATCACCCAGCAGAACCCGCCCTCCATCGCCGCCGTGGAGCCGGGCTGCCCGGGTGGCCTGCGTTTCATCGTCGAGAAGCTGCTGGCCAAACGCCCCGAGCGGCGGTTCGCCGACGGCGCGGAACTGGCCCGCGCCCTGGCCCGCGAGGCCAAGGCCTATGAAGCCGTGCACGCCGAGGACTCGGCGCGCCGCAAGTACCTGCCCCTGCAGATCCGTCTGACCCTGGGCATGGTAGCGGTCACCGCGATCGCCCTGGCCATCAGCGTCAGCGCCGTGCTCGACCGCCAGTACCGGGCCATGGAGCGCATGGCGCTCGCCTCTGGCTCATCGATCTCGGCCTTCGTGGCCAGCAACGCCGCCCTGCCGTCGGTGGAGAACTCGGCCGCCCTGCCGATGGAGCAGGACTGGACCCCGATCCAGGCCTTCATCGCCGCCGCCGCCAAGGACCAGTCCGTACGCTGGATGACCATGGTGGACGCCGAGGGGATCATCCGGGGCGCCAGCGATCCCAAGCTGCTGGGCGCCCGCTATCGCCCGCCCGTGGGTGAGGTGGTGGTGCAGCGCAACCAGCACGTGACGGTGACCGACATCAAGCTGGATGACGGACGCGACGGCTTCCGCTTCGTCCATCCCATCCTCTATGCCGACCGCAAGTTCGGCATGATCGAGGTCAGCATCAGCAAGGCCGAGCTGCAGGCCGCCGCCGACACCTCGCGCAACCTGATGCTGGCGCTCAGCACCCTGATCCTGCTGGTGGTGGGGATGATCAGCTTCACCCTGGCCAAGATGCTGGCCGCCCCCGTGCGCCGCCTGAAGCAGGCCCTGCGGGACGCCACCATGGGCGACCTGGATTTCCGCATCTCCCACGGCCGCAAGGATGAGTTCGGCGAGCTCTTCGACGGCTTCAACCTGTTCGCCACCGCGGTGCAGGAACGTCTGGAGGCGGCCGAGCGCCCCTCGGGCGGCCCGCGCGCCCTGGACGAGACGCGCATCGCGCCGACGGTCGCCGAGGCGCAGCCCAAGCCCGCGCCGGTCCAGCCTTCCAGCGCCGAGGGCACGCCCTTCGATCCCGCCTGGCCGCGGCGCTCAGCGTAGGGGGGACGATGTACATCTGTCGCCTGTTCCACAAGGATCAGCCCTTCGAGCAGATCGAGGGGCGGCTGATCGCCGACCTTCCGGTCACCATCGGCCGTGACGTCTCGGCCGACTGGGCCCTGCCCGATCCCGACGGCACGCTGTCGCGTCTGCACTGCAGCCTGGAGATGGTCGACGGCCGGCTGCTGCTGAAGGACACCAGCACCAACGGCACCTTCCTGGCCGACGGTGCGCGCGCGCCGCGCGACCTGCCGGTGGAGATAAGCGCCCGCCAGAGCCTGCGGCTGGGCGCCTTCACAATCCTGGTGGAGGAGGCGCCCAACGACGAGGTCGCCGACGCCGGCCTGGCCACGACCCTGCACGCGCCCCTTGCGGCCCAGGTGACGCCGCTGCCGGCCACCTGGACCGACCCGCCTGCCGCGCCGTCGCCCCATCGCGACGCCTCCCTGCTGGAAGCCTTCTGCGACGGCGCCAAGCTGGACGCCTCAGCCCTCTCTTCGGAGGACCCCACCGACCTCATGCGGCGGGTGGGGGCCATCTACCAACAGACGGTGATCGGCCTGGCCACGCTGATGGCCGACCGCGCCCGCTTCAAGGGCGACCACGAGCTGGAGCGCACCACCATCCGGGCGGCCCAGAACAACCCGTTCAAGTGGGCGCCCACCCGCAAGGTGGCGCAGGACCTGCTGACCGGCGGCGACGCGGCCTTCCTGTCGGACGCCGAGGCGGTGCGCGCCTCCTTCGAGGATCTGAACCAGCACCTCGCAGCCCTGGCCCGGGGCGCGGACGCCGCGGCCGAGGTCGTCCTGCAGAGCTTCGCGCCGGAGACCATCGAAGCGGAAGCCAAGTCGCAAGGCTCCATGCTGCGCAGCCGCCAGGCCGTATGCTGGGACATCCACAATCGCCGCCACGCGGCCTTCACCAGCCGCGCCGAGGGAACTCAGGACGACGCCCTGCGGCGCGCCTTCGCCGAGGCCTACAGCCGCGCGACGGACCCCGAGGCCCGGTGAGCGCCCTGGCCCAATCGCCGGAAGCCTCGCCCCTGAGATTCCGCTCAGTTTCCCGCAGCCACGCCGGCCGCCGGCGCACGGTCAACGAAGACCGCCTGCTGGAGCGCGGGCCCCAAACCCTGTGGGCCGTGGCCGACGGCATGGGCGGGCACCAGGCCGGCGATGTCGCCGCCAGCCGGCTCATCGAGGCCCTGTCCCAGGTGGAGCACGGCGCCTCTGGCTATGCCTGCATCGCCGACATCGAGGGCGAGGTGCGCCGCGTGAACGCCGAGCTGTTCGCCGAGCAGGCGGCCTCGGGCGCGACCAGCGGATCGACGGTGGTGACCCTGCTGGCCCACGAGGGCCACTATGCCTGCCTCTGGGCCGGCGACAGCCGCGCCTATCACCTGCGGCAAGGGACGGTGTCGGCGATCACCCGCGACCACAGCGTGGTGCAGGAACTGGTGGACGGGGGCGCCTTGCCCGAGGCCCGCCGCAAATCCCATCCCAGCGCCCACGTCATCACCCGCGCGGTGGGGTCTGCGCCCTCCATCGACCTGGACCGCCGCTTCGCCCCAATCCAGTCCGGCGACCTCTTCGTGCTGTGCTCCGACGGCCTGACCGCCTGCGTCACCGAGGATGAGCTGGCGGGGATCGATCGCCACGACCTGGCCGCCTCGGCCGACTGGCTGCTGGCGACGACCCTGGCCCGTCAGGCGCCTGACAATGTGAGCTTCATCCTCATCGCCGCCGACTGATCAGCCGGTGGGCGACATAGATCACAGGCAAGGCCAGGCCCGCGATCCAGTGACCGGGCGAGAGCAGCCCCCAGGCCCCGTCGTCCCCCGCATAGAGCAGCAGGTAGCCGGTGACCGTCAGGGCCAGCAGCCAGGCCAACAGGAGCGAGCCCGACCAGCGACGGCGGCGGCTCGCCCAGGCCCTGGCGATGTGGAGACCGCTCAGCAGCCCGATCAGCCACAGGCTCGCAAAGGCGAACAGTCCGTGCAGCCGCAGCCACCATGGCTCCAAGGCATGGGGCTCAGGTCCCCAGGGACCCGGGCTGCGAAGGTAGAAATGGAAAATCAGCCACAGGCCGCCCGACGCCCACAGCCCGACACCCACCACGCTGATGGTCAGGCGGCTGCGGGCGCTTAGCCGGATGGGGGCGGGGAAGGCCGATCGTTCCACGTCGTCAGGGCTGAACGGCGACGCGGGCCAGGGTCTTGGGATCGAAGAAGGCTTCCACGGGACGGCCCTTCTCGTCGAAGCCATAGACCTCGTAGCAGCCGTTGAACATCTGCAGCTTGCGGATCTTCCACCCCTGGTTCTTCAGGATCTGGACCAGCTCGGCGGTGGGCTTGCGTTCAGCCCGGGTGGCGGCAGGGCAGGACACATTACCGTCGGCGAGGGCCACGTCGGCGGCGGCCAGGGAGAGGGCGGCGACCGCGAGGCAGAGAATCTTATTCATCATCGGCTCCAAGGTCAGGGTTGCGGAACAGGCGCGGGCGCCTGGATGTCTGTGGTCACCGTGCCGGATGGATCGGTCACGAAGCCCACCTTGGCGACGCCCGCCTTGCTGGCCTCGCTCATCACGTCGGCCAGGGTTTCGTACTGGGTGTGGCGGTCGACGCGCAGGTGCAGCTCGGGGGGCTTTTCCTTGGCGCCGGCGGCGCGCATCCGCTGCAGCATCTGCGCGTGATTGATCTTGTCACCGTCCCAATAGAGCTGGCCCGCGGCGTCGATGGCGAACTGGATGGCCGGCTCACGGCTCTCGTCGGGGGTGCTGGCCGCCTTGGGCAGGTCGATCTTCACCGAGTTGGTCAGCAGGGGCGCGGTGACGATGAAGATGACCAGCAGCACCAGCATGATGTCCACCAGCGGGATCACGTTGATCTCCGCCATGGGCGAGTTCCTGCGCCCGCTATCGAAGCTGCCGAAGGCCATCTCTAGGCGCTCCGGGCCGGAGCCGGGCGCTTGGGCGCGGCCGGGGGTTCGGAGGAGCCGACCTTGGCGCCCGTCACCAGGAAGGTGAAGAGGTCGTGGGCGAAGCCGTCGAGGCGGGCCAGCGTGATGCGGTTGCTGCGGACGATGAAGTTGTAGCCCAGCACTGCCGGGATCGCGACGGCCAGGCCTATGGCGGTCATGATCAGGGCCTCGCCGACCGGACCGGCGACCTTGTCCAGGGTGCCGGAGCCAGATCGGCTGATGGCCAGCAGGGCGTGGTAGATGCCCCAGACGGTGCCCAGTAGTCCGACGAAGGGCGCGGTGGCCCCGATCGAGGCCAGGACCGTCAGGCCCGACTCCATCTCCGACGTCTCCTCATCAATGGTCCGGCGCAGGGCCCGGGTGAGGAATTCGGTGGGGGCGCCGGCTTCATTCAGGCGGTGGGCGCCGTGGCGCTCATGGTGCTGGGCGGCGACGATGCCCTGCTGGGCCAGATGGGCGAAGGCGTTGTCGGGGATCTTGCCGTCCAGCTCGCGGCCGACGACCTCGATGGAGGGGGCGTTCCAGAAGAAGGTCAGGAACTTCTCCGACCGGCGACGGGCCTGGGCGCCGCTCATCGACTTGGTGACGATCAGGTACCAGCTGGCCAGCGAGGCGACCGCCATCAGCACCAGTATGCTCCTGGCGACGAGATCAGCCTGGGCGAGGAAATGGCTAAAGCCTTGGGCGTCTTCCATGTCGATCTCTCAGCGATTCAACGAGAATTCCATGGGCACGATCACCCATGCGGAGACCGCGCGGTCCCCCTGTTTGGCCGGGGCGAACTTCCAGCGTTTCTTCACGACATCCATGGCGGCGGCGTCTAGGTCGGCTGACCCGCTGGATCGGTCCAGCAGCACCTGGGTCGGCGCGCCCTCGGGGCTCACCTGGACGCGCAGGCGCACGACGCCCTCCTCGCGCCGGCGCCTTGATCCGACCGGATAGGCCGGCCCGGGGTTCTGCAGATAGGCGGCGGTGAAGTTCGGCGGTGTGGTGGCGGCCGCTACCGGCGCGTTGGAGGCCGCAGCCTGGGCCGGCGGGGCGGGCGCGGCGGACGGGGCGGGCGCCACGCGCTGAGGCTCGTGCTCCATGGGTGGCGCGCTCATGGGCGAGGGTGTCGACGCCGTGGTGGACAGCATCTGGGTCTTGGGGGGCGGTGGCGTCGGGGTCGGCAGCTGGGGCGGAGCGGGCGCCGCACTGGCCGCTGCCTCGGTGATGAAGCTGACCGAGAGCGTCTGCTCCGGAGGCGGAGGCGGCGGGCGCAGCTGGGCCAGGACGAAGACGCCGACGAGGCCGGCATGTAGCGCCACCACCGCGCCGACCGCCGTCGCGCGGTCACGCAGGGTTCCGCGACCGCCGCGATAGGCGGGCGGGCCGCCTGTCATCGACGCCACATGAACCATGGCGGCGTCTCTAACTGAGAATAGGTCTCATTAAAAGGTAGCGGTGGTGTTTTTGCGTCTCGTTTTCAAATCGCTACGTCGCCGCCCAGCGGCGGACCAGATTGTGATAGACGCCGGGGTGCTGTCAGTTTAAGGTCAAGTTGTCTCCGGTAGCGGCCTGAAGTCCGCTGTGGGAGACGCCGTTGAGACCGATTTCATACAAGCGCCACCGGTTCCCGGCTGATGTCATCCGCCATGCAGTGTGGTTGTATTTCAGGTTCACCCTGAGCTTTCGGGACGTCGAGGAACTCCTCGCCCAACGGGGGATCGAGGTCAGTTACGAGACGATCCGGTGCTGGACGCTGAAGTTCGGCCGCCAGTTCGCGCATAATCTGCGGCGCTCCCGACCCAGGCCGACAGGTCGATGGCATCTGGACGAGATGGTCGTGAAGATCGGCGGACGGCGAATGTTCCTGTGGCGGGCCGTCGATGATGAGGGAGAGGTGCTGGACATGCTGGTCCAGGAGCGCCGCAACAAGGCGGCGGCGTTGAAGCTGCTGAGGAAATTGCTCAAGAACTACTGTGTCCACCCCGAGGCGATCGTCACGGACAAGCTGGCGTCCTACCGTGCCGCGGCCCGGGATCTGGGCCTGGCGGGTCGTCACCGACCTGGCGGGATGCGGGAGAATAATCGCGCTGAGAACTCGCATCTGCCGATCCGGCGACGGGAGCGAAAGCAGCAGAAATTCAAATCCAAGGCCTCAGCCCAGAGATTCCTCGCCACTCACGCCGCTGTCTACAACGTCTTCAATCTCCAGCCTCACCTGATCCGCCGACCGACCCTCCGCCGGTTCCGGGCCGAGGCGCATCGGACGTGGGCGGCGGCAACCGCCGCTGCGTGATCTCCGCGCCGGGGAGGGGGCCTTTGGAGTTCGGCCGACTTAACCTGACAAACCCTTGGAAGCTCCTCAAGCTTCCCGTTTTCGCGGATCTGGATCGGCCGATAGGCCTCCTGCATGATCAGATCCTCCAGCCCTGACGCGCGACTTGCAGTCTTGTCCGGCTTTGCCTTCTTCCTGGGTCGGCCGCGGGGATTGCCGGATGCGCCCTTGCGGAACTGGTGCTGCGCTGGCGGCTGACGATACCCGACCAGTGCCTTGCTCGGGCTGCCGGGGTCCTCATCGTCGGGCGTACTCACTTCGGCTCCTCCCGCGAGCGCTGCACCTCGGTCGCCTCGAAGGTCGCGCCATCGTGGGCAAGTTTCGCCGCCTTGCCGGTCAGCTTCTCAAACCGCCGAACAATGGTGTCGCAGTAGAGCGGATCGAACTCGATCAGCCGGGCCGACCGACCGCAGGTCTCCGCAGCGATCAGGGTGGTGCCGGATCCGCCAAATCCGTCCAGCACGATGCCGCCGCGCTTCGAGCAATCACGGATCGCGTCGGCCACCAGAGCGGTTGGCTTAACGGTAGGATGCATCGCGAGCACCTCCCCGCGCCCCGATCCTAGGCTGCTGATCCCCGGATAGTCCCAGACGTTGGTGCGGTATCGCCCGTCCTCACCAAGGCCGAAGCTATTCACGTGAGGAGCGGTCCCGACCTTGAACACGAACACCAGCTCGTGCTTGGACCGATAGAAGGTGCCCATCCCGCCATTGGTCTTGTTCCAGACGCAGAGGTTCTTCAGCTCGCTGAACACCCGCTCGCCGGCCGCCAGCAATTCCCCCATGTGGCGCCAGTCCATGCATACGAAGGCGATGGCGCCATCGCGGCTGACGCCGGCCATCGCGCCGAGGGTCTCCTGCAGGAACGCGGTGAACGCGGCTGTGGACATCTCGCCGGCGCCCATGGCGAACTTGCGATGCTGGATGCTGCCCAAGCCGGAGACGTGTCCATCGATCGGGACATTGTAGGGCGGGTCGGTGAATACGAGGTCGGCGACATCGCCCCGCATGAGCCGGGCATAGTCCTCCGGATTGCGTGCATCGCCGCAGATCAGCCGGTGGCGCCCAAGCTCCCAGATGTCGCCCATCCGGCTTACCGCCGCCGTCGCAAAAGGCGGGACCTGATCCTCTGGACCGGGAGGCGCGTCGGGGTCGCTGTCTCGGGCCAAGTCGAGGGTAAGGTCTACCTCGGCCAGGGAAAAGCCGGTCAAGGTCACGTCGAAGTCCAGATCGATGAGGGCCTGGAGTTCGATCGCAAGGATCTCGGTGTCCCAGCCTGCGTTGAGCGCGAGTTTGTTGTCGGCGAGAACGTAGGCTCGACGCTCGGTCTCGCTAAGGTGGGACAGGCGGAGGGTCGGCACCGATTCCAGGCCGAGCAGCTTTGCAGCTTCAACCCGGCCATGACCGGCGATGATCTGGCCCTCGTCGCTCACCAGCACCGGATTGGTGAAGCCGAACCGCTGGATGCTGTCGGCGATCTGCTTGATCTGCTTTTTGGAATGGCGCCTAGCGTTCCGGGCGTAGGGCTTCAGCGTGCTTGGTGCGCGGTGCTCGACTTCAAGTTCGGCGGAGCGAGTCATCTGCCGAACATATCATGAACTCGTGATTCTGAAACTGATAGCTGCAACCTGCCGCTGCATGCGCTGAGGTTCGACTGGACTGCGGCGGGCGTCCGAGCATTGCTGTTGGCGTCAAGCCCGGCAGTCCGGGCTTTGCTCAGTGCGGGCCAACACCGGCCCGGCGAGCAAAGGACAAATTCCAATGACCAAGTCATCCCGCCGATCCGGCGCCTCTCCCACAGACTCCTCCGCCGAGATCCCGACCGAGCCGGCCAAGACGAAAATCGCCAGCGTCGTCGACCTGCTCCGCAACCCGGGCGGTGCGACCCTCGAGACCATGATGCGCGCTACCGGCTGGCAGGCGCACTCGGTCCGCGGCGCCTTGGCCGGATCGATCAAGAAAGGCATGGGCCTCCACGTCGTCTCTGAGAAGGTCGACGGTGTCCGGATTTATCGCATCTCGGCGGAGGTCTCGGCGTGATGATCGATCCCGCAATTACCGAGGAGGTCCGGGCGCTCGAGCGCCTGGACCTTGAGGGTCTGCGAGCGGTCTGGCGCGAGCGCTATGGGACTCCGCCGACACTGAGGTCGACCGACCTGTTGGCTAGGCTCTTGGCCTGGGGGATTCAATCCGAGGCATTCGGAGGCTTGGACGCCGAGACCCGGTCGACCCTCTTCCGAATGAGTCTGCCCGTCGCGGCGCCCAGTCTCGCCCCAGGCATGCGTCTGGAACGTGTCTGGCGTGGGACCACCCAGACCGTCGAGATTGTCGAAGGCGGGTTCCGCTGGAGCGGACAGACCTATCGCAGCCTCTCCCAGGTGGCCCAGGCGATCACGGGGGTGAAGTGGAACGGTCCAAGGTTCTTCGGGCTGCGGCAGGATCCAGCGCGATGAGCCAGAAGCTTCGCTGCGCTATCTACACCCGAAAGTCCTCGGAGGAGGGGCTCGATCAGAGCTTCAACAGCCTTCACGCCCAGCGCGAGGCGTGCGAGGCCTATGTGCTGAGCCAGGCCGGGGAGGGATGGTCGGCCCTCAAGACCGCCTACGACGATGGCGGGTTCTCCGGCGGTTCAATGGAGCGGCCGGGCTTGGCCCAACTGCTCAGCGACATCGCCGCGGGCAAGGTCGATGTGGTGGTGGTCTACAAGGTCGATCGCCTGACCCGGTCGCTGGCGGATTTCGCCAAGATCGTTGAAACCTTTGACGGGCGGGGCGTTTCGTTCGTTTCGGTCACCCAGGCCTTCAATACCACCAGCAGCATGGGCCGGTTGACCCTCAACGTGCTGCTGTCGTTCGCCCAGTTCGAGCGCGAGGTCACCGGCGAGCGCATTCGCGACAAGATTGCGGCCTCCAAGGCCAAGGGCATGTGGATGGGCGGTATCATTCCTCTGGGCTACGACCTTCACGACCGCAAGCTGATCATAAATCTCGCCGAGGCCGAACTCGTTCGGGACATCTTCGCGCGCTACCTGGCCGGAGCGTCGGCGGCGTCGCTGGCGGAAGATCTTGAGCGGGCCGGCGTCCGCTCCAAGGCCTGGACGACGCGCGCGGGCCGGCCGATGGGCGGCAAGGTCATGGGCAAGGGCGCCATCGTCCATATCCTTCAGAGCCGGCTTTACCTCGGTGAGATCGTCCACAAAGATCACGTCCATACCGGCGAGCATGAAGCGATCGTCTCGCGGGAGGTGTTTGATGCGGCTGCGGCCCAGATGGCTGCGAAGGCGGCGCTGCGCCGCAGTCGGCCGTCTCGCGCTGTGGCGGGACCACTCAAAGGTCGACTGTTCGATGGTTCGGGCCAACCGATGAGCCCGAGCTTCGCCTATGGCAAAGCTGGAAAGCTGCATCGCTACTACATCGCCATGGCGTTGCAGCGCGGCGTCAAGCTGGCGCAGGCCGATGGCTTCATACGCCGGGTGTCAGCGCCTGCGGTTGAGGGTTTCCTTGTCGGCATCCTGAACCGGATCAGCACCCGAGACGATCTGGAGACCGCCGACTTGCAGGATGTTGTGCGTCGCGTGGAGCTGCGGACGGACGAGACGCATCTCATCATAGATCCCGAGATGCTCTTGCCCGGGGAACATCCGGAGCTTGTTCTGGCCGCGGTTCGCAAGACCCTCGTTGAGGGCGAACAGGCGGTTGCTGAACGCGGGCAGCATAATGCGATCCGGTTGGTGCTGCCCCAATGTCTCCAACTCCGCGGCGGGCGGACATCAATCCGCGGGGGTTCGGCAGATGAGCGGCCTCGGCGGATCAATCCCGGGCTCGTGAACGCCCTGAAGCGCGCTCATGCCGACTTGCTCGAACTGAAGGCCTCGCCGCTTTCGAGTCGGGAAGACCTTCAATCTGCCGTGGCGCCGGGGACGCAGCATGATCGTCAGGTCTGTCGCCTGGCTCTGATGTCGCCAGATATCCAGCGCCAAATTCTCGTTGGCGACCAGCCGCCCGGAATGACCCTTAGAAACATCCTGAAGACGCCGATGCCGCTTGCCTGGGCAGACCAGATGGCCTGGTTGGAGGCGATTTCGCGCGGGTGATTTAGTCCCGAAAACTATCCCTGTTCCAGCGTGAATTGTTCCCTGTTCAGGTGGATATTGTTCCCTGTTGTCGGCCTTAAAATTCCCTGTTTGTGAGCCGATCGATCACGGATCATTTTCAGAATTAGTGTATTAAATTCCTTAGGTTATCGAGATTCGACCGCCTCAAGGGGCCGTCCGCCACATTCAAAATATCCCTGCGCTCCCTGTTATCGGCTCATAACAGGGAAACCGTCACGGTTTTTGATGTGCGGAGACAGGCCCTGAAATGGAGGGGCATTGGGGGCGAATTAGGCCTTCGGAGACCAGGCCGGATGACGGATTGGTCTCGCTGGAAGCCCGGTGCGCCGGGGCTTTGGCGACTTGGTCTCGGAGAAGAGCCAAGTTGCCCTGACTGTCTGGCGGCCCGGGAGGGACTCGAACCCCCGACCTTCGCTTTAGGAAAGCGCTGCTCTATCCTGCTGAGCTACCGGGCCAGACCGGTGGGGTGATAGCGCAAGGGCGCATGGCGGCGAAAGGGAAGATGCGAATGGGGGCTCTGCGCCATTTCCGGCTGCTCTATGTTCAGGTGCTCATCGGCATCGCCCTTGGCGTGCTGGTGGGCTGGCTGTGGCCCGAGATCGGCGTTCAACTCAAGCCGCTGGGCGACGCCTTCATCAAGCTGATCAAGATGGCCATCGCCCCGGTCATCTTCTGCACCATCGCCGCCGGCATGGCCCGGATGAGCGACATCAAGGCCTTCGGCCGCCTGGGCGCCAAGACCCTGATCTACTTCGAGGTGGTGTCGACCATCGCTCTGATCATCGGCCTGGTGGTGGGCAAGTGGGTCCAGCCGGGCGTCGGTTTCAATGTCGATCCCGCCAGCCTCGATCCGAGCGTGGCGGAAGAATACGTGGAGAAGGCTCACCACAGTCCTGACCTCGTCCAGTACCTGCTGAACCTGATCCCCGACACCTTCTTCGGGGCCTTCGCCGATGGCCAGCTGCTGCAGGTGCTGGTGATCGCGGTGATCACCGGCCTGGCCTGCACCCGACTCGGTCCCTTCGGCGACAAGGTGGCCGGGGCCCTGGAGGACATCTCCAAGGTCTTCTTCTCCATCATCCAGGTGGTGGTGCGTCTGGCGCCCATCGGGGCCTTCGGGGCCATGGGCTTCACCATCGGCAAGTATGGCGTCGCCGCCCTGGTGAAGCTGGCCGCCCTGGTGGGGACCTTCTACCTCACCAGCCTGCTGTTCGTTCTGGTGGTGCTGGGCCTGATCGCCTGGATGTCCGGCTTCTCGATCCTGAAGTTCCTGGCCTATATCCGCGAGGAGCTGTTGATCGTCCTGGGGACCTCGTCCTCGGAGTCTGTGCTGCCGCAGATGATCGACAAGATGCAGCGCCTGGGCGCTGGCAAGACCACGGCGGGCCTGGTGATCCCGGCGGGCTACAGCTTCAATCTCGACGGCACCAACATCTACATGACCCTGGCCACCCTGTTCCTGGCCCAGGCCACCAACACCCCCATCACCCTGACCCAGGAGCTGACCCTGCTGGGGGTGGCCATGCTCACCTCGAAGGGGGCCAGCGGCGTGACGGGGGCAGGCTTCATCACGCTCGCCGCCACCCTGGCGGTCATTCCGGAGATTCCCATCGCGGCGCTCGCCCTGCTGGTGGGGGTGGACCGGTTCATGAGCGAGTGCCGCGCGCTCACCAACCTGGTGGGCAACGGCGTGGCGACCCTCGTCGTGGCCCGCTGGGATGGGGACCTGGACAGGGAGGTCCTGGCCCAGGAGCTGGAACGTGGGCCGCGCGCCATGGTGACCGAGCCTGTGCAGGCTCCGGCGGACTGAGCCTCGGGGCCGTCCGGCCGCCTACGCGGCGGATCGTCGGCCGGGACGGCGAGGGACCTCGCGCTCCAAGGCGACGGCGGCGAAGGGCTCTCCGGAGGGGGTGAGCAGCGGAAAGACCTCGATCTCGCACCGATAGGCCTCCCCGGACTTGCGATAGTTCATCAGGGTCGTCCGATGTGTGACGCCCAGGCGCAACGCCCGCGCCAGTCGCTTCTTGGCCGCGACGCTGGTGGCTGATCCCTGCAGCATTCGGGGGCTCTTTCCGACCACCTCATGACTGGCATAGCCGGTCATGCGTTCGAACGCCGCGTTCACATAGAGGATGTTCGGACCGGGCGCCGCCAGCTCGCCGTCCGTCACCACGACCGCCAGCTCCGTGTCGCCGACGAGGGCGGAAACCAGTTGGATAAGTGACATCACACCGCTCGTCCTGAGGTTGGCGTCACCTGTCCAACGCACAACCTGACCTACAGTGAGCCGCCGGGGCAATTCAATTAGGCTTCTGTTAACCGCGTCAAAGCGCGCGCGCGCCTTATTTCACGGGCCAAGACCACTGGAACCCAGGTTCGTTTCGCGAAGTGGGGTTTCAATTAGGAGGTCGTTAGCGATCGCAGTGCGATGAGATGCCGCAAGAGCTGGTGAGGACGTGGAGCGGTCGGATGCTGTTTGGTGGTCGTGCTCAGGAAAAGGCGCGGGAGGCTCAGCGCGTCCGCGAGCTCGAGGCGCAGGTCAACGCCATGGACCGGTCTCAGGCGGTGATCGAGTTCAAGCTCGATGGGACGATCCTCAGGGCGAACGCCAATTTCTTGGACGCCCTTGGCTACACGGCGGCTGAGATCGAGGGTCGCCATCACAGCATGTTTGTGCCGCCCGACCAGAAGGACAGCGCGGCATACCGCGAGTCCTGGCGGGATCTGAACAATGGCGAGTTTGTCGCCGCCAAGTTCCAGCGGATCAGGAAGGATGGCTCGGTTTGCTGGATTCAGGCCTCCTACAACCCCGTGCTGGACGAGGCCGGACGTCCCTACAAGGTCATCAAGTTCGCCACGGACGTGACCGAGGTCGAGCTGGAGCGAGCGCGAAATGAGGCCGAGCGCGCCACGGCCGAGGCCGAGCAGAACCTGGTGGTCGGCGCCCTGGCCGACAGCCTGCAGCGGGTGGCCGCCGGCGATCTGACCACCCAGATCGAGGCGCGTTTTGACGGCCGCTACCAGCAGATCAAGGAGGACTTCAACAAGGCTATCCAGAGCCTGCGTGAGGCCCTGACCTCCATCGCCGCCTCTTCCGGCGGAATCCGGGGTGGGGCCGACGAAATCGCCAGCGCCTCCGACGACCTGTCGCGCCGCACCGAGCAGCAGGCCGCCAGCCTGGAGGAGACCGCTGCGGCCCTGGACCAGATCACCGCCACCGTGAAGCGCAGCGCCGAAGGCGCTAAGCAAGCCTTCAACGCCGCCACCACCGCCAAGGCTGACGCTCAGCGCTCCGGCGGTGTAGTCCGCGAGGCGGTCGCCGCCATGGGTGAGATCGAGCAGAGCTCCGGCAAGATCACCCAGATCATCGGCGTCATTGACGAGATCGCCTTCCAGACTAACCTGCTGGCCCTGAACGCCGGGGTCGAGGCCGCTCGGGCCGGCGAAGCAGGCCGCGGCTTCGCCGTCGTCGCATCCGAGGTTCGGGCCCTGGCCCAGCGCTCGGCCGACGCGGCCAAGGAGATCAAGGCCCTGATCAGCGCCTCGTCGGCCCACGTCAATTCCGGGGTCCGCCTGGTGGGCGAGACCGGCGACGCTCTGGTGGGAATCGTCGGACGGGTCACTGAGATCGACGGCCTGATCGCCGAGATCGCCCAGTCGTCACAGGAGCAGGCCGTCGGGCTCGCCCAGGTCAACACCGCCGTCAACCAGATGGACCAGGTGACCCAGCAGAATGCGGCCATGGTGGAGGAAGCCACCGCTGCGTCCGCCAATCTGCGTAGCGAGGCCGTGGAGCTGACCAGGCTGGTGGGCCGCTTCCAGACCGGGGCTCAGCCCGTGCGGCCGGAACTGGCGCGGGCCGAGCGGCACGCCCCGGCCCGCAACCCGGTCGCTCGCGACCGGGCCCGGCTGACGTCGGCTTTCGGCGGCGGCAAGGCCGCCGCCTCGGAAAGCTGGGAAGAGTTCTAGGCCTAGAGCATGATCGCTTGAGACGGAACCGCGCAGCGGTCCCGGCTCAGGCGTGAATCATGCTCTCGCTTATATC